>NZ_JBHWBP010000103.1:0-23108 GCF_042735575.1 Streptomyces sp. NPDC059564
TCACACCCCGCCTCCCCCCCTTCGCGCCGCCTCTCGGGGGTGGGGGGGGGGGGGGGGGGGGGCGCCCGGGTGCCCCGCTGCTGTTTGGGGGGCCCCCCCCCCCCCCCCGGCCGGGGGTCACCGCCCGCGCGGCCACCCTCGGGTCGGCATCGCTGGAACTCGCCGACAGCACGGCGGAGTTGCGCGTCGGGCGGGTCGCCCGGGCGGCCGGCCGGCGGGAGCCGGGCGGTGCGGCCGGGGCGGCGGGGGAAGCCGCCGGGCCAGGAGGACGGCCAGCAGCAGCGGGATCAGGGTGAGGACCGTGAAGGTCATGGGCCCACCCGCTTGCGGCCGTCGCCCGGTGGCCACACGCGGGCGGCGAGGTCGAGCAGCAGGCGCAGGGGCCGCGAGGTGGTGGCGATCTCCCAGGAGCGACCGCCGCGGGCCCACCCGTCGAGGACGTCGAGCAGGGACGAATCGCAGAAGGTGACGAGGGCCGCGTCGAGGACGAGGCGGCGGGCGCCGCGGGCGGCGCCTTCGTCGAGGAGGCCGCGCAAGGGGGCGCAGGTGTGGAGGTCGAACTCTCCGGCCAGGCTGACGGCGAGGACGCCGTCGCGGAGCGTGGACCGTATGCGGGGCACCGGGTCGGGCGGGGCGGGGGTCGCGGTGGCGGGGGTGGCCGGAGCGAGGGGGGCGGTGAGGGCGTCGGGACGTCCGGCCGCGGGCAGTATCGGGGCGCTTATCGCCTTTATGGGAGCCTTCATGCCCCTTCCAACGGGGCCGGGGCCGGTCGGGAACGGGTGGGGGCGTCCACGTCACCCGCGTGGGGCGGACCGCTGACCCGTTCCGGCGATCTTCGTCACCCGCCCGGGCCCCCGGTGCGTCCCGACGCGCCCGACCGGCGGCCATGCCTGAGAGTGGGGCGCGTGGACGGGGACGCGGACGGGATCGCGGACGAGATCGCCGACGCGCTGTACGTGCCGCACCCGGCGGGGTTCACGGCCGCGCGCGGCGCCGCCGCGGCGCGCGCGAAGGCGGCCGGCGACGTGGCGACGGCGAAACGGATCGCGGGCCTGCGGCGGCCCACGCTGGCGGCATGGGCCTCGAACACCCTGGTCCGGGCCCAGCCGGAAGAGGTCGAGCAGTTCCTCCAGCTCGGCCAGGCGCTGCGCGAGGCGCACCGGTCGCTCGACGGCGAGCAGCTACGGGACCTCTCGCACCAGCAGCACGTGGTGATCGGGGCCTTGGCCAGGGAGGCGCAACGGCTGGCGGAGGAGGCGGGCACGCCGGTGTCGGAGACGGTGGTGCGGGAGGTGGAACGCATCCTGTACGCCGTTCTCGCCGACCCGGACGCGGCCCGGGCCTGGTCCTCCGCCCGCCTCGCCCGGCCCCCCACCCCCGCACCGGCCTTCCCGCTGGCCGACCCGTCCGCGATCCGCGACCGGCGTCCGGCCGCCGCCGGGCCGGCCCCGGACGCCCCTGCGCCCACGGCCCCGACCCGGGACGAGGTTCCGGACCCGGACGCGGAGGCCGCCCGGGAGGCCGGGCGGGTCGCCTCCGTCCGCGAGGAGGAGCTGCGCGAGGCCGACGAGGCCCGGCAGCGGGCGGTGGCCCGGGCGGCCGAGGCCGACGCCGAGGTCACCCGGCTGGACGCCGACGCCGAACGGGCCCGCGCCGAGCGGGACCTCGCGTACGAGGCCGTGACCCAGGCGGAGACCCGCCACCGGGAAGCCGCCGCGGCGGCCCGCGAGGCCCGCCGCGCGGTCACCACCGCCGAACGGCGCCCCGGGCCGCGGTAGGGCCGGGACCTACTCGGTGTGCAGGACCGTGGCGATCGTCGCCCGCGCGGCCGCCCGGGCCGGGACCAGCGCGCCGAGCACGGCGATCATCACCCCCGCCAGCAGCAGACCGGCCAGCTGCGGCGCGTGCCAGACGTCCTTCATCGCCTCCGGGAAGGCCACCACCCCGACGTGGTCCACGACCAGCCGGTGCGCCACCATCCCGAGCGGGATCCCGAGCAGCCCGCCGGCCGCGCCCAGCCCGGCGACCGAGGTCACCGTCATCACCACGACCTGCCGGGGCGTCATCCCGATCGACTTGAGCATGCCCAGGTCCCGGCGGCGCTCACGGGTGTTCAGCAGAACGGTGTTGAACACCCCGAGGGACGCGACGAGGGTCAGCAGCGCCGTGAACACCGTCGAGAAGGTGACCACGGTGGTCGTGCCGGCGTTCCCGGTGTCCGGGACCGAGGCGCGCAGGCCCGGGTCGATGGCCTCGACGGCCTCCGCGTAGGCCCGTGCGTCGGTTCCCGGGGCGAGCCGCGCCGTGTACTCGGCGGCGTGGAGGTCCGGTGCGAGCTTCAGGAGGGTCGGCCAGGAGGCTTCCAGGGCCTGCGCGTTGCCCTCGATCAGTTCGCCCACGACGACCACCGGGGCCTGCCTGCCGTGCAGTTCCAGCGTGACCCGGTCACCGACCTCCAGCCCGCGCTGCGTCAGGAACGCGGGCCCGGCGACGATCTCGCCCTCCGCCTTCGGCGCCCGGCCCCGGACGATCTGGTACGCGTACCGGGAACCGTCCCCGCGGTAGAAGTCGGCGAAGACGGTCTGCGCCTGCCCCGCCAGGTGCGCCTGGGACAGCGCGCGGGCCCGTACCCCGGCCGTTCCGGGCAGCGCCCGCAGCCGGTCCTCGATCTGCCCGTCGGTGAGCGCGGGAGGGGTGCGGCCGTTGCCCGGGCCGCCCGCCGACACCTGGACGCGCGTGCCCTCGCCCCGGATGCCGTCCGCGTACGCCAGCATCGTGCCGGTCAGTCCGGTCGACAGGGTCACCGTGGTGACGCCGAGCACGATGGCGGAGAGGGTCAGCAGGGTCCGCGCGGGCCGGGCGAACGGCTGGCCGAGCCCGAGGCTGACGGGCCGCGGCAGCCGGCTGCCGCCGAGCAGCCGCTGCACGCGGCGCCCGCGACCGGTCCGGGGGGCGCCGCCCGCGCTGATCGCCAGGGCGGCGGGCAGCCGGTGCGCCCGCAGGGCGGGGGCCAGCGCGGCCAGCAGGACGAGGGCGGGCATGCCCGCCAGGCAGACCACCGACACCCAGGCGCCGAACGCGCCGACGGAGGCCCGGCCGGTCTCGATACCGGTGAACGCGACCTTCAGGAGGGGCCCCGCCAGGGCGTTGCCGGCCAGGGTGCCGAGCAGGCAGCCCACGACGGCCGGCAGCGAGACCATCGTCAGGTAGACGCCGACGACCTGGTTCGGGGTGAAGCCCACGGCCTTGAGCACGCCGATGTGCCGGTACCCGGAGACGACGGCCCCGCTGACCACGTTCCCGACGATCAGGCAGGAGACCAGGAGGCCCAGGACGCCGAAGAAGGTGATGAACGGCAGGTAGGAGTCGGCCAGGGCCGAGAAGGCCGCCTTGAGGGTGAGGTGGGTCTGCGCGCCGGTCAGCGCCCCGGCCGGGAGCTCCGCGGTGGCACCGCCCAGAGCGGCGTCCAGCCGGGCCGCGCTCGACGGGTCGGTGAACCGGTAGAGCATCTGGGCGGAGGAGGGGTGCATCGCGGCCATCTGCCCGGGCGTGACCCAGGCGCTCGCCGATTTGCTCATGCTGGTGGCGAAGCCGACGACGGTCAGCTTCGGCGCCCCGGGGCCGTCCAGGGTGGTTCCGAGGAGTTCCGGGCCGGGGGAGCCCTGGGAGGACCAGTTGACGACGATCTCGCCCGGCGCGGCGGCCCAGTGCCCTTCGAGCAGGTCGATCCGGTCCACCGGCCCGGCCGGATCGGCCCGGCCCACGACGGAGAGGGTGCCGCCGGCCATCCAGAGCCAGCCGTCGGGGACGTTGACGACGGCCTGCCCGAAGGGGCCCGCCGAGGCCTCCACCCCGGGCCGTGCGGCGGTGCGCGCCAGTTGCTCCGGCGAGACCTTCGCGGTGTCGAAGGACGCCACCACGTGGGCGCCGTGCTGGCGGGCGTACGCCTTCTCGAAGGGGCCCGACGCGGCGTCGAGCAGGGCCAGCGCGAGCAGGACCGTCGTCGTCGAGCACAGGACGACCAGACCGATGACGAACGTCTGGACCCGGCGGCGCCGGGCGGCCGCGCGCGCCGCCCTCCACACGGCGTTCACGCGGTCGCCTCCAGCGCGCTCTCGCGGGCCACGCGGCCGTCGGCGACTTCCACCAGGCGGCTCGCGCAGCGGGTGGCCAGGCGGGGGTCGTGGGTGACGATCAGCAGGGTCTGGCCGATCTGGTTGAGGTCGATCAGCAGGTCCATCACCTGCTCGCCGGAACGGCTGTCCAGCGCGCCGGTCGGCTCGTCGGCCAGCAGCAGCGCGGGCCGGTTCATCAGGGCCCGGGCCACGGCGACCCGTTGGCGCTCGCCGCCGCTCAGCGTGGCGGGGTAGTGGCCGCGGCGGTCGGCGATGCCGAGCTCGTCGAGGAGCTCCAGGGCCCGGCGGCGGGCCTGCCGGGCGGAGACACCGGTCAACTGGGCGGCCAGCGCCACGTTGTCGAGGGCCGGCAGGTCGTCGATGAGGTTGAAGAACTGGAAGATCATGCCGACGCCGCGGCGCCGGAACAGGGCCAGACCGGTCTCCGTCAGCGAGCCCAGGTCCTGGCCGTGCACCTCGACGGTGCCTGCCGTGGGACGGTCCAGGCCGGCCACCATGTTCAGCAGGGTGGACTTGCCGCAGCCCGAGGGCCCCATCACGGCGACTGCCTCCCCCTTGCGGATCTCCAGGGAGAGGCCGTCCAGGGCCTTCGCGTCGCCGTACTCCTTGTGCACGCCGTCCAGCCGGACGACGGCCCCGGACGTGCTGTCGTGATCGTTTGTCATGCCACGAACCTAGAAGGACGGCCCGCCGGCGGCGTCACCCGCCGGATGTAACCGGCGGGGCGGGTCATCCCGGAGATGTACGCGGGCGACGGCACCGGGCCCTGGGCCTCAGCGCAGCGGGAACTGCGCCGCGTGACCGAACGCGATGGCGGGAACCATGTGGTGCGCGTCGAAGGACCCGAACTCGGGGATGGTCTTGACGTGGCCGGGCGCGTTCTTGTCCCCGACCAGGCTGGGGTTGGAGAAGTGCACCCAGGTCACCCGGCCGTCGTCGCTGTTGCCTTCCTCCACGTAGATCCCCCTGACCGGCACGGGGGGCAGCCGGGTGACCCGGGACGGGGGGACGAGCCCGTTCTGGGGGGCGGAGTAGGTGTCCTGGGAGTGGTAGGAACGCAGACCGCGCCGGCTCGCGTTGGTACCCGCCAGCCAGCCGTTGAAGGCCGAGGTCATGTGGTTCCAGCCCTGGACGTCCACGCCGTCCATGTCCCAGATCTCCCTCCAGTTGTTCAGCAGCTCGCCGGGGGGCGACTGGTCCCGGGGTACTGGTCTCGACGACCTCGACGCTGCCGCCGGGGCTCACCCAGATGTGGCCGGACGGCGATCCGAGGAAGGTGTCGAACTCGAAGAAGTACTCACGGAAGAGGTTGACCAGGCCCGCCGGTGTCAGCGGGGCCGAGGTGGCGGACGAGTACCGCTCGGCCAGCGCGGCCAGGGCGGGATCGCGCAGCAGCCGCGCGTCCTCTCCGCGGAACTTCTCGGCGCTCAGGGCCGCGAACCCGGAGCCCGGGTGCACCCGGGCGGCCGCGACCCCGCCCTGTGCGCTGATCCACCCCGAGAGCGGCTGGTAGACGCCGAAGACCTCGCTCGCGTAGGGGAGGGCACCCTCGAAGTCGGCGACCGGCCGTCCCGTGTACGTCGGAACGCCGGGGGCGGGCAGGACCATGGCCTGCCCGTCGGCGGCGGTACCGCTGCCGGCATTGGTGAAGCTGATGGCGCTCCATGCCGTGCCGACGGCGGACTTGAACAGGCGTACGGAGCCGGTCGCCGTGCGGGCCGGTGCGACGAAGGTGATGGTCAGGCCGCCGGGACTGGTCGCCGTCCGGCCCGCGAAATTCAGTCCCGTGGCCGGATCTCGCCAGAGGAAGCTGCCGTCCAGGGCCGTCACGTCGGGATAGGCGCTGGGGTCCTGCACATTGATGTCTCCCGGCAGGGCCAGGGCCATCCCGCTGCCCCGACGGGATGTCGGACCCCGTGCCGTCGACCCTGTAGGACCAGAGCTTGTACGCGGTGCCGGATCCCGCGGTGGGGATCGGGGCCGTGTTGAGGAAGCTGACGACGAACGCCATGGCAGGCTCCAGGGGGGTGCGGGATGGCCTCCCCCGGTATCCCACGGCGTGCTGCGCCCTTCACCCCGCCCCCGGACGTTCCGCCCGCACGGCGCACGCTCTGGCCCGACGGCCACCGGTTCGGCCGCACCCGGACGGGGAGGAGCCCTGGACCAGCGGAAACTGTCGAAACGTCAGGGAGGGTCGCGGTTACAGTACTAGGCGACCCACGGGGGACCGCGCGGGTCCGCGGGGGACGGACGAGGGGGCTGGTGCGGTGGGCTGGGCGACGGGGGGCGCGCTGGCTCTGGCGTGCGTGGCGGCCGTGACGGCGCTCTGCCTGGGGATCGCGCTGGTGCGCACGCGGCGCGCGCACCGGGCGGCGCGGGGGGAGCACGGCTGGCTGCTGGAGCGGGAGCGGGAGAGCGCGGCCCGCGGCGCGGTCGACGCGGAACGGTCCAGGATCGCCGCCGAGCTCCACGACATCGTCAGCCACAACGTGAGCCTGATGATCGTCCAGGCCGGGGCCGCCCGCGAGGTGCTGGCGACCATGCCGCAGGAGGCCGCGGCCGCGATGAGCGCGGTGGAGACCGCCGGCCGGACCACGATGACCGAGCTGCGCCACCTCCTCGGCCTGCTCGCGCCCGCCCAGGACGGCGGGGACGAGCCCTACGGGGGCGCCGCCGAGCTGACCCCGCAGCCGAGCCTGAGCCGGCTGAGCCCGCTCATCGACAAGATCGCCTTCGCCGGGCTGCCGGTGGACGTGCGCATATCCGGCGAGCCGCGCCCGCTCCCGGCCGGGATCGACGTGACGGCGTACCGGATCATCCAGGAGGCGCTGACCAATGCGCTCAAACACGGGGACGGGGTGAAGGCCGAGGTGACGGTGCGCTATGCGGACAGCGCCCTGAGGGTGGAGGTGCTCAGCGGCGGCCCGAGCGTGCTGTCCGCGGGCGCGGACGCGGGCGCGGGCGCGGCAGGCGACGGCCCCCCGGCGGGCAAGCGACGCGGTGCGGAGCCGAAGGCCGACGGGACCGGCCGGGGGCTCATGGGCCTGCGGGAACGCGCCGCCGTCTACGGGGGCGACCTCGACGCCCGGCGCCGCCTGGGCGGCGGATTCCGGGTCCGCGCCCGCCTCCCCCTGGACCGGCCGTGACGGCGGCGCCGCCCGGGCCCCGGGTGCTGATCGCCGACGACCAGGAACTCGTGCGCACCGGGTTCCGGCTGATCCTGACGGCCCGGGGGATCGAGGTGGCCGGGGTGGCGGCCGACGGGGTCGAGGCGGTGTCGATGGCGCGGAGCCTGCGCCCCGACGTGGTCCTCCTCGACATCCGCATGCCGCGCATGGACGGCCTGGAGGCCGCCCGCCGGATCCTCGCCGAGCTGCCCGGCTGCCGGGTGATCATGCTGACCACCTTCGACCTCGACCAGTACGTCTACGCCGCCCTCGCCGCCGGAGCCAGCGGGTTCCTGCTCAAGGACGTCACCCCCGAACACCTCGCGGCCGCCGTCCGGTTGGTGGGCACCGGCGACGCCCTGCTCGCGCCGTCGATCACCCGCCGCCTGGTCGAGCGGTGCGCCCCGGCGGCCGGTTCGGCGGCCGGTTCGGCGGGGGCCGCGGCGCCGCACCGGGACCTGGCCGCGCTGACCCCGCGCGAGCGGGAGGTGCTGACCTTGATGGGCCACGGCCGGTCCAACGCCGAACTGGCGCGGGAGCTGACGCTCAGCGAAGCCACCGTGAAGACCCACGTGGCCCGCATCTTCGCCAAACTGAGCCTGCGGGACCGGGCCCAGGCCGTGGTCCTCGCCTACGAGACGGGCCTGGTCACCCCGGGCTCTGCCGACACCTCCCCCGGCTAGCGGCGCCGCCCGGCCGGACCGAGGGGTCGATGTCGGCGGCGTGCAGCCGTCCTCGGCGGGCGAGGGAGACGGCGAGGGCGTCGTCGTGCGCGGCCAGGGCCAGGACCTGGTCCCGGCTCAGGTCATCGCGTTCGGTGAGCGCGGAGGCCGGCCACGCGTCCGCCGCGAGGGCGTGCGCGATGAGCCGGCCGACCAGTTCGCCCGGCAGGGCCGGATTGACGGCGAGCCCGTACAGCGGATCACCCACGACCCGCCTGCGTGTCCGCGCCGGACCCGGCGCTCGCCGCCTCCCGGAGGGCCGTCGTCAGGGCGGCGGCGTACGGGTCTGGGGGAGTCCGCCGCGGGGTGGCCACGCCGATGTGGCGCGCGGGGCGCGGCGGCGCGAGGGGGATCACCGTCGATCCGGGTGCGGGGGCCAGCGCGATGTGGGGGATCAGGGAGACCCCGACGCCCGCGCCGACCAGGGTCTGCGCGAAGAAGTAGTCGGTGGTCGAGGCGGCGATCCGCAGCTCGAACCCGGACCGGTCCGCGTACCGGCGCAGGAAGGCCTCCGTCTTCAGGCAGCCCAGCACCCACCGGTCGGCCGCCAGTTCCGCCGGCTCCAGCACCGCCCGCCCCGCCAGCAGGTGGCCGGGCGGCAGGACCGCGTACAGCGGATCCTCCATCAGCGGCTGCCAGCTCAGGCCCGTCCGTCCCGGTGCCCCGGCCGGCAGCGGTCCGTCGAAGTGGTAGGCCAGCGCGAGGTCCGCCGCCCCGCCGCGCACCATCGGCAGCGAGGCCTCCGGTTCGGCCTCCACCACCGTCAGCTCCACCTCGGGGTGCGCGGCCACGAACGCGGCGAGGGCCGGGGGCAGCAGGTGCCGGCCGCCGCTGGTGAAGGTGGCGACGGTCAGCCGGGGCCGTCCGGCGGCCAGCCGGTCGATCCGCGAGCGGACCAGGTCCAGCTCGGCGGTGATCGTCTCCGCCGCCTCCACGAGCAGCCGTCCGGCATCGGTCAGCGTGACCCCGCGCGTGCTGCGCTCCGCCACCGGATGGCCGAGGCTCCGCTCCAGGGAGGCGATGTGCTGGGAGACCGCCGAGGGCGTCAGCCGCAGGGCGGTCGCCGCGCGGTTGAAGCTGCCGTGCTCGGCCACGGCCCGCAGGATGCGCAGCCGATGCACGTCCATCAACAGTTTTCCTTTATGCGTGTTCAGCATCTGACCAGTTCTGCTGGGGACCCTACAGCGGCGGGGCCGACGGCATGAACGAGATTCCGGTCATCTCAGCGGTCGCCGCCGCCCGGGTGGCGCTCCAGTGGGGTGGCTACCGCCGAGTTGCTCACGCTGAAGGTGACGCTGCCGGGCCGGTAGCGGTCGTCGGACCACTCGATCGGGCGGCCCGTACGCGTCGCGGAGCTGTGACGTTGGCGCAAAAGCGGGCTTCCCCGCCGGATCTCCAGCAGCCGCGCGTCCTCGCTGCCCGCCGCGAGCGCGTCGATCAGGTGCTCGCCGTAGTGCGCCACGATCCCGGAGCCCTCCGCCAGGCTGTCCATCACCGAGCGGCAGTCCTCCGGCAGCGCCTCCACGGCCGCCGCGACCCAGTCGGCGAAGGCGGTCCGCTCCACCATCGTCGGCTCCCCGTCGAGCAGCCGCAGCCGCACCACCGACAGGATCTCCGTACCCGGCGGCAGCGCGAGCCGTTCCGCCTCCTCGGCGGTGGCGGGCCGCCGGGTGCGGGACAGGAACCGGCTGCGCACCTCGTGACCGACCCCCTCGGCCCACTGCGCGAAGCTGTTCAACTCGCCGAAGCTGTGCCGGCGTTCGTGGCGCAGGACGATCCTGCGCGCACCCTGGCTGGAGCCGATCAGCCCCTCGGCGGCGAGGGTGGCGACGGCCTGGCGCACGGTGCCGCGCGAGGCCGACCAGCGGGCGGCGAGGTCGCTCTCCGAGGGCAGCCGGCTGCCCACCGGGTAGGCACCGGACAGGATCGACCGGCGCAGTTCCTCCGCGATCTCCAGATACCGCACCGTTCCCATGCCGTTCCCCCTCGTTGCGACGTACACCGGCCTCAAGGCCTTGATCATCATCGATGATGGTCCAGACCCGTTATGTCACGACGCCTTTCGGTCATTCTCTTCTCTTCCTCCAGCCGTGCTCCAAGGTCCAGCCGCCGTTCACCATCCGTACAGGGAGTACGGGCGAACTGGAGCCAACTTGTTCAGACAAGTGAATCTGACAAGTGAAGCCCCCTTCGTCTCCGGGAGAGACCGTGCTCAGTTCCACCGCCCGTCGCGGCGCGGCCGTACTGCTCAGCGCCGCCGTCCTGACCACGCTCAGCGCGTGCGGCGCAGCGCCCGACCCGAAGCAGGCCGGCGCCGCCGCCTCCGGCGATGCCAAGGCCAAGGCCCAGCCGGGCACCGCGGCCTCCGCGGCCGACCTCGGCGGCATGGAGGCCCTCGTGGCCGCCGCCGAGAAGGAGGGCACGCTCAACGTCATCGCGCTGCCGCCGGACTGGGCGAACTACGGCCAGATGGTCAAGGCCTTCCAGGCGAAGTACCCCAAGGTCAAGATCAGCGCCGAGAACCCGGACGCCTCCAGCGCCGACGAGATCGCCGCCGTCAAGTCCCGCAAGGGCCAGACGCGCGCCCCCGACGTCATGGACCTCGGCATCGCCTTCGCCCGCAGCGGCGCCGCCGAGAACCTCTTCGCCCCGTACAAGGTCACCGCCTGGGACAAGATCCCCGGCTCCCAGAAGGACGCGGACGGCCGCTGGTACAACGACTACGGCGGCTACGTCTCCATCGGCTGCGACGCCGCCAAGATTCCGAACTGCCCGGCGACCTTCGCGGACCTGCTGAAGCCCGAGTACAAGGGCAAGGTCGCCCTCAACGGCAACCCGACCAAGTCCGGCTCCGCCTTCGGCGGCGTCTACGCGGCCGCCCTCGCCAACAAGGGCTCCTTCGCCGACATCCAGCCCGGCATCGACTTCTTCGGCCAGCTGCGCAAGAGCGGCAACTTCATCCCCGTCGAGTCCACCCCGGCCACCGTCGAGAAGGGCGAGACCCCCATCTCGATCGACTGGGACTACCTGAACGCCGGCTACGCCGAGCAGTTCAAGGGCAAGGGCGTCGACTGGAAGGTCTCCGTCCCCTCCGACGGCGTCTACGCCCAGTACTACTCCCAGGCCATCAACAAGGACGCCCCCCACCCGGCGGCCGCCCGCCTGTGGATGGAGTTCCTCTACAGCGCCGAGGGCCAGAACATCTGGCTGCAGGGCCACGCCCGCCCCGTGCTGCTCCCCGTGATGGCCGCCGACGGCACCGCCGACAAGGACGCCGTCACCAAGCTCCCGCAGGTCCAGGGCACCCCGTCCTTCCCGGCCTCCGCCGAGCTCGACAAGGCCAAGGCCACCCTCGCCGAGAAGTGGGACAAGGCCCTCAGCTGATGTCCGCAACCACCCCCACCTCCCCTACGACGGGGACCGCCGGCGGCAGCACCACCCGCCGCCGGCGGCGCGGCCCGCGCACCTGGCTCGCCGCCCTCCCGCTCCTCGTCTTCACCGGGCTCTGCTTCGGCGTCCCGCTCGGTGCCATCGCCTTCGGCGCGGTCACCCGCACCGACCCGGCCACCGGCGCCACCAGCCTCACCGGCGAGCACCTCACACGCTCCCTCCAGGGCCCCTACCTCGGCTCGCTCGTCGGCAGCGTCCAGCTCTCCGCCCTGACCGCACTGCTCGGCGGAGTCCTCGGCGTCCTGATCGCCCAGGCCCTGGTCACCTCCCGCTCCACCGCCCTGCGCTCCGCGGCGCTGACCGCCTCGGGCGTCCTCGCCAACTTCGGCGGGGTGCCGCTCGCCTTCGCGTTCATCGCCACCGCCGGGATCTCCGGAGTCGTCACCCAGCTCGCGGACCTCACGGACCTCGGCTGGGACCTGTACTCCTTCACCGGGCTCACCGTGGTCTACCTGTACTTCCTGATCCCGCTCATGGTGCTGGTGATCGTGCCGGCCCTGGACGGACTGCGCCCGCAGTGGCGCGAGGCCGCCCAGAACAACGGGGCCAGCGGATGGCAGTTCTGGCGCCACGTCGGCCTGCCCGTGCTCGCGCCCTCGCTGCTCGGCGGGTTCGTGCTGCTCTTCGGCACCGCCTTCGCCGCGCACGCCACGGCCGCGGCCCTCGTCGGCGGCTCAGTGCCGCTGGTCACGCTGAAGATCGCGGACGCCCTCTCCGGCAACGTGCTCACCGGCCAGGAGAACGTGGCGCTCGCCCTCGGCCTCGACATGATCCTGATCGCCGGCCTGGTCATGGCGGTCTACCTGCCCCTCCAGCGACGGAGCGCCCGATGGCTGCGATGACCCCGACCGCCCCCCAGGTGGAGAGCGCCGAAGCGGCCGCCCCGGCCCCCGCCCCCGCCGCTCCGGCGCGGGCCCGCCGGCCCCGGCCCCGGGTCTGGCGCGGAGCCGTCCTCGCGCTCGCGGGCGCGTACTTCCTGCTCCCGCTCGCCGCGTCCTTCGTCTTCACCGTGCACGTGCCCGGCCAGGGCGTCACCTTCGAGGCGTACACCGAGCTGCTCGGCGCCGAGGGCTTCACGCAGAGCCTGCTGCTCTCCCTCGGCCTCGCCGCCGCCACCATCGCGCTGTCGCTGCTGCTGGCCGTGCCCGCGCTGGTCGCCGTACGGATCGGCTCGCCGCGGCTGCGCCCCGTCGTGGAGGTGATGTGCATGCTGCCGCTGGTGGTGCCGCCCATCGCCCTGGTCACCGGGATCACCACGGTGCTCCGCTGGGGGCCCGACCACCTGTCGCGGACCCCGCTGTACCAGACCTTCCTCGCCGTGCAGAACGAGAAGTTCCCCGTCGTCCTGGTCCTCGCGTACACGGTGCTGGCGCTGCCGTTCGTCTACCGCTCGCTCGACGCGGGCCTGCGCGCCATCGACGTCCCCACCCTGGTCGAGGCCGCCCGCAGCTGCGGAGCGGGCTGGCCCCACGTGGTCCTGCGCGTGCTGCTGCCCAACCTGCGCGCCTCGCTCGCCGGAGCGGCCTTCCTGACCCTGGCCCTGGTGCTCGGCGAGTTCACCATCGCCTCGCTCCTCGGCTTCCAGCCCTTCGCCGTGTGGATCGTCTCCATCTCCGGCGCCCAGGCCCGGATGTCGGTGGCCGTTTCCATCCTCAGCCTCCTCATCACCTGGCTGCTGCTGCTCGTCCTCTCGCGGGCCGGGACCGCCCCCTCCACCGTGTCCCCCGCCCCCGCCACCTCCCGCAAGGAGTCCTGACCCACATGTCCACGACCCTCCCCGCCGCACGGAAGCCGGCCGACACCGCCGCCCCGGCGGGCGCGCGCGTCGAATTCCGCGGCCTGCGCCGGGCGTTCGGCTCCACCGTCGCCCTCGACGGCCTCGACCTGACCGTCGAACCCGGCGAACTCCTCGCCCTGCTCGGCCCGTCCGGCTGCGGCAAGACCACCGCGCTGCGCGTCCTCGCCGGCTTCGAGACGCCCGACTCCGGCGAGGTCCTGGTCGACGGCGAGGACATCACCCGGGTCCCGGCCAACCGCCGCGACGCCGGGATGGTCTTCCAGTCGTACAGCCTCTTCCCCAACCTCAGCGCCCGCGACAACGTGGCCTTCGGCCTGCGCGTGCGCAAGGTCCCCGCCGCGCAGCGCCGCGAGCGCGCCGCGGAACTCCTCGACCTGGTGGGCCTGCCCGACCACGGCGACCGCTACCCGCACCAGATGTCCGGCGGCCAGCAGCAGCGCGTCGCGCTCGCCCGGGCCCTGGCCCTGCGCCCGCGCGTGCTCCTGCTCGACGAGCCGCTCTCCGCCCTGGACGCCAAGGTACGGGCCAACCTGCGCGAGGAGATCCGCCGCCTCCAGCTCGACCTCGGCATCACCACCGTGTTCGTCACCCACGACCAGGAGGAGGCCCTGTCCATGGCCGACCGGGTCGCCGTGCTGAACGCCGGGAAGCTGGAGCAGTGCGCCGCCCCCGCCGAGCTGTACGAACGCCCCGCGACGCCCTTCGTCGCCGAGTTCGTCGGCACCATGAACCGGCTCCCGGGCCGCCTCACGGACTCCGGCCTCGTCGAGGTCTCCGGCACCCGGCTGCCCGTCGACGGCCCCGTCCCGGCCACCCCCGACGTGGAGGTGCTGGTCCGCCCCGAGAACCTCACCGTGGCCGCCGACCCCGAGGGCAACGCCACCGTGACCTCGGCCTCCTTCTTCGGCGCCGTCACCCGCCTGCACCTCGACCTCGCCGACGGCACCCGCGTCAAGGCCGACCTGCCGTCGCGCGACGCCGCGGACCTGGCCCCGGGCGCACGGGCCTCCGTAGGACCGGCCGAGCGGCCCGTGCTCGTCGTGGCGAGGACCGCGTGAGCGAACTCGCCGCCGTGCTCTTCGACATGGACGGCACCCTCGTCGACACCGAGGTGCTGTGGTGGGAGACCACCGAGGAGACCGCGGCCCGGCTCGGACACCGCCTCGGCCCGGCCGACGCCCCCGAGGTCGTCGGCCGCGCTGTCCCGGACACCGCCGCCCACCTCGTACGGGTCTCAGGACGCGGGGAGCCGGCCGACGTCGCCGCCGAACTCACCGACGGCTTCTTCCGCCGGGTCGCCGCCGGGGCCCCCATCCGGCCCGGCGTCCAGCGGCTGCTCACCGCCCTGGAGACCGAGGGCATACCGTTCGCGCTGGTCAGCGCCTCACCGCGGGTGGTCGTGGACCAGGTGGTCGGGGGCGCCCTCGCGCACGTCCCGTTCGCCTTCACCGTCTCCGCGGACGACACCGTACGGACCAAGCCGCACCCCGATCCCTACCGCGCGGCCGCCGCGCGGCTGGGCCGGTCGCCCGGGGAGTGCGTCGCCGTGGAGGACTCCCCGGACGGGGCCGCCTCCGCCGAGGCCGCGGGCTGCCCGGTGCTGGTGGTGCCCTCGCTGCTCGACGTACCGCCGTCGGCGGCGCGCACCTTCGCGGGGTCCCTGGAGGACGTCACCCCGGAGGTCCTGCGCGGCTGCCTCGGCGCCGGGTCCGCGGCGTAGGGGGACGGCCCGCGCGGAGGGGCTACGCGGACAGCACCAGCAGTTCCAGGATGCCCTCCGCGTAGGCCCCGGAGACCGAGCCCGGCCCGGTCTCCAGTACGCCGACGAGCAGCGGCAGGCCGGTCCGGACGTGGGCCGCGACCTGTCCGTACAGGCCCGCCCCGTACGCGTCCCCGTCGTCCTCGGCGCTCAGCAGGGACAGCAGCGTCCACAGCAGCGCCTCGCGGCCCGCCTGCCGGGGCGGGCCGGCCGCCCACACCGCCATCAGCACCGCGCAGGCGGCCGGTGCCGGGGGCCACAGCCGGGTCCCGGTGAACACGTGCCCCTGCAACGCGTGGAACGCGGCCGGGTGTCCCTCCGCCGCGTCCCACAGGGTGTCCTCCAGGTGGTCCGCCGGGCGGCCGCAGCCGCAGGTGACGTTCGCCCAGTCGTGCCGCGCGAGCTCGGCCCCCACGCCGTCCGGCACCAGGGGGCTGCTGCGCGGCCTGTCCTTTCCTCTCATGAGGCCCAAGTATGGGAGGGCGCGGGGTCCGGGTCGAGCGGGGTCCCCGGCGCCGGTGCCCGCATGGCAGGCTGGGGCCCGTGAACGAGGCACCGCAGGCAGCGCACGTACCGCAGGAACCGCAGGATTCGCAGGTACCCCACGTACCCCACGCACCGCGGGAGCCGCACCCGCCGCAGACGCCCCGCCGGGTCTCCGGCAGGACGCCGCTCTACCTGAAGGTCGCCGAGGACCTGCGCGGGGCCATCACCGCCGGGGAGTACGGATCCGGGGCCCGGCTGCCCGCCGAGGACGAACTCGCCCGCCGCTACGCCGTCTCCCGGGGCACCGTCCGCCAGGCCCTCGCCGCACTGCGCACCGACGGCCTGATCACCTCCCGCCGGGGCACCCGCCGCGTGGTGCTGGGCGGCCCGGGGGAGGAGAACGCCGCCACCGAACTGCGCAGCTTCACCCGCTGGGCGCGCTCCCTGGGGGAGGAGCCGGGCGGGCGGACCGTCGCCGTCGACCGCGTCGCCGCGGACGCCGAGGAGGCGGAGCAGCTGCGGATCGCCCCCGGCACGGCCGTGTACCGGGTGCTGCGGCTGCGGACCCTGTCGGACGAGCCGGTGATGGTGGAGCGGACCACGTACCCGGAGGCGGTCGGCGCCCTCGTGGCGGGGATGCCCCTGGACACGGTCTCGTACTCGGAACAACTGGCCCGGCACGGCGTGCTGTTCACCGACGCCCACCACACCATCGACATCGCGCCCGCCGACCCCGATGACGCCCGGCTGCTGGGCTGCCGGGCCGGGGAGGCGCTGCTGCGGGAGCGGCGGCGCTCCACCGACCCGGCGGGCACCCCGGTGGAGTGGTCGCAGGACCGGTACCTGCCGGGGACGGTGGCCTTCACGGCGCACTCGACGGCGGCCAGCGCACTGGGCCGCCGCCTGCGCCCCTGACGGACGCGGTGGCGGGGCGCGCTCAGCCCTCCGTGAGGAGCAGCCGTTCCAGCAGCGGCCGGAAGTACGCGAAGCCGGGGGTCGCCATCAGCGGGTCCTTGGCCCGCTCGTCCCACCGGCGTACGGCGACCGCGTCGGCCGCCCCCGGCAGCGCCTCGAAGGCCCGTACCTGTTCGGGGGTCATCGGGCCGCCCTGCACGCGCAGGGTGTGCACCGAGGCCTCGGAGAGCAGGTCGAAGTAGCCGGGCTCGGCCGTGCACAGGTACCGCTTGGCGGCGACGTGCAGCCGTACCGGCTCGGTCACCTCCGGCCCGAACCAGCGGGCCAGCCAGTCCGCCCCGGTGTGGCTGTGCCGGTTGTCCTGGCCGCCCTCCATCAGGTCGCGGCCGGTGACCGTCCCGTGGAAGTGGCCGATGTCGTGCAGCAGCGCGGCGGCCACCAGGTGGTCGGGGGCCCCGGCGGCCTCGGCGAGGGCGCCCGCCTGGAGCATGTGCTCGGCCTGGGTCACCTCCTCGCCGAAGTACTCGGCGCTGCCCTCGCCCTCGAAGAGCCCGGCGAGCAGGTCCAGGGGACCGCCCGCTCCGTCGGCGGTGGCGTTCACGCGGCGGCTCCTTCGCGGCGCAGGACGGCCAGGGCGGAGCCCAGCCCGTCGAGGTCGGCGTACGCGCCCTGGAGGTGCCGGCCGCCGGATTCGGCGAAGGCCGTACGGGCGTGCAGCAGGCGGGTGTTGTCGAAGATCAGGCAGTCCCCGGGCGTGAGCCGGAAGTCCAGCCGCAGCTCGGGGCGCAGCAGCAGCTCGCCGAAGCGCCGGTAGGCGGCGTAGAACTCCTCCAGGACCGGGGCGCTCTCGTGGAGGGTGCCGATGGAGCGGTTGTTGAAGCGGATCTCGCGGATCCGGCCGAGCGGGTCCACGTCGATCAGGGGCCGCTGCGCGCGCAGTTCGGTGCGGGCGTCGGCGAAGGAGAACTCCACGGGAACCCGGGTCAGCACGTCGAAGGCCCGCGGGTCCTCCCGGCGCAGCAGCGCGGCCGCGTGGAAGCCGTCCACCAGCCCGGAGTCCCCGCCCTTCGCCTCGTTGCGCAGGCAGTGCAGCAGCTGCACGGTGGGGACGGGGTCCCGGTACGGGTTGTCGGTGTGCGGGGTGATCAGGGCGCCGGTGAAGGCCAGGTTGTTCGGGTCGGGCTCGACGCGGACCTCGAAGAGCTCCCCGTAGTTCGTGCGGCGCACGAAGCCGAAGGTCTCCGCCACGTCGAGCACCATCCGGTCGCGGCAGGGCACGCCCCGCAGCAGGGCGAAGCCGAGGCGCCGCACGCTCTCCAGCGCGTGGATCCGTACCGAGCGGTCGCCGATGTAGGCGTCCCACGAGGCCTCGGGCAGCCGGCCGGAGAGGTCGGCGGCGGCCCACAGCTCCTTGTCGGCCTCGGTCCGGCCGTCACCGCCGGTGCCGCGCGGGCCTCCGGGGGCGTGGGCGTCGAGCCAGTCGGCGGGGTAGAGCGAGCGGTGGCCGTCCGGCTCCCACACCACCTCCCAGCCCGTTGTGGCCTCGCCGGACACCTCGCGTACGGAGGCGACGGCCAGGCCGGCCGGCAGGTCGGTGATCTGGAACAGCTTCTGGCCGTTGCGCGGATCGCGGCAGGCGTCGCAGGGGCAGTTGTCGCGCAGCCAGGGCGCGGGCGAATCGGTGATCGCCGTCGAGGACATCGGGGACTCCCGTCCGGGTCGGTGTCGGTGTGGTCGGGTATCGCTGGGAAAGTTGTATATACAACTCTGCTCTCCGGGCATGCTGACAGCCCCGGATGGCCGCGAGATGGCGCCGAGGTGGCCGGAAATCGCCGGAACCGGCCCGCCCGCCGCCCGGACCCCGAACCGGTCAGGAATCGAGAAGCGTGCCCACGGGGCCGCGGATAGCGTTTCGGTCATGGCGGACGACACGACCGCGACGACCTCAGGAGTGACCATGACCAGCTCTTCCACCCAGGGCATCAAGACCGTGCTGCACCCCGTGTCCGACCTGGCCAAGGCCAAGGAGGTGTACGCCGCCCTGCTCGGCGTCCAGCCGACGGCCGACAGCCCCTACTACGTCGGCTTCGAGGCCGAGGGCCAGCAGATCGGGCTCGTGCCCGCCGGCGGCCCGCAGGGCCTGACCTCGCCGGTGGCCTACTGGCACGTACCGGACATCGAGGCGAAGCTCGCCGAGGTGACCGCCGCCGGTGCCACCCTGAAGCAGTCCCCGCAGGACGTCGGCGGCGGCCGCCTGGTGGCCACCGTCGTCGACCTCGACGGAAACGTCCTCGGACTGATCCAGGACCGGTGAGCCGCGGCCGACACCGCCGGCCCGGCACGCGGCCGGGGCATTGCCCCGGCCGCGCCGACGAAGTAGAACCGGACGGACACCGTGCGGCCGGCACCGCCCGACAGCCACAGACGCAGATGGAGACACCATGAGCAAGGCCCCGAGGACGGAGCCGGGCGCGCCCGCGCGGCACGCCGCCGACCAGCACGCGCTGATCCGCGTGCACGGCGCGCGCGTGAACAACCTCAAGGACGTCAGCATCGAGATCCCCAAGCGCCGGCTGACGGTGTTCACCGGTGTCTCCGGCTCGGGCAAGAGCTCCCTGGTGTTCGACACGATCGCCGCCGAATCGCAGCGGCTGATCAACGAGACGTACAGCGCCTTCGTCCAGGGCTTCATGCCGACCCTGGCGCGCCCAGAGGTCGACGTGCTCGAAGGGCTGACCACCGCGATCACCGTCGACCAGCAGCGGATGGGCGGCGACCCGCGCTCCACGGTCGGCACCGCCACCGACGTCAACGCCATGCTGCGCATCCTCTTCAGCAGGCTCGGCACACCCCACATCGGCTCGGCCAAGGCGTTCTCCTTCAACGTCGCCTCGATCAGCGGGGCCGGCGCGGTCACCGTCCGGCGCGGCGGGCAGGAGGTCAAGGAGAAGCGCAGCTTCAGCATCACCGGCGGCATGTGCCCGCGCTGCGAGGGCCGCGGCGCGGTCACCGACATCGACCTCACGCAGCTCTACGACGACACCAAGTCGCTGAACGAGGGCGCGTTCACGATCCCCGGGTACACCGGGGGCGGCTGGAACTCCCGCCTCTACATCGAGTCAGGCTTCTTCGACCCGGACAAGCCGATCGCCAGGTACACGAAGAAGGAACTGCGGGACCTCCTGCACCGCGAACCGACCCGCATGAAGATCGCGGGCATCAACATGACGTACGAGGGCCTGATCCCGCGCGTCCAGAAGTCGATGCTGTCCAAGGACACCGAGTCCATGCAGCCGCACATCCGGGCCTTCGTGGAGCGGGCGGTCACCTTCACCACCTGCCCCGACTGCGACGGCACCCGGCTGAACGAGGGCGCGCGCTCCTCGAAGATCAAGCGGAAGAACATCGCCGACCTGTGCGCGATGGAGATCCGGGACCTCGCCGCATGGGTCCGCGGCCTCGACGAGCCCTCGGTGGCGCCGCTGCTCGCGACGCTCCTGGGGACCCTCGACTCGTTCGTGGAGATCGGCCTCGGCTACCTCTCGCTCGACCGCTCCTCGGGCACGCTGTCGGGCGGCGAGGCGCAGCGGGTCAAGATGATCCGCCACCTCGGCTCCTCGCTCACCGACGTCACGTACGTCTTCGACGAGCCCACCACCGGCCTGCACCCGCACGACATCCAGCGGATGAACAACCTGCTGCTGAGGCTGCGGGACAAGGGCAACACGGTGCTCGTCGTGGAGCACAAGCCGGAGACCATCGCGATCGCCGACCACGTCGTCGACCTCGGCCCCGGCGCCGGTTCGGGCGGCGGCACCGTCTGCTTCGAGGGCACCGTCGAGGGGCTGCGGACCGGCGGCACCATCACCGGCCGGCACTTCGACGACCGGGCCTCGGTCAAGGAGAGCGTGCGCAAGCCCACCGGCACGCTGGAGATCCGCGGGGCCCGTGCCCACAACCTGCGCGACGTCGACGTGGACATCCCGCTCGGGGTGCTCACCGTCGTCACGGGTGTCGCGGGCTCCGGCAAGAGCTCGCTCGTGCACGGCTCACTGCCTCGAAAGTCGGGGGCCGCGGGCGAGGGCGTCGTGTCGGTCGACCAGGGCGCCATCAAGGGGTCCCGGCGCAGCAACCCGGCGACGTACACCGGGCTGCTCGACCCGATCCGCAAGGCGTTCGCCAAGGCCAACGACGTGAAGCCGGCCCTGTTCAGCGCCAACTCCGAGGGCGCCTGCCCGACCTGCAACGGCGCCGGGGTCATCTACACCGACCTGGCGATGATGGCCGGGGTCGCCACCACCTGCGAGGAGTGCGAGGGCCGGCGTTTCGACTCCTCGGTCCTCGACTACCACTTCGGCGGCCGGGACATCAGCGAGGTGCTCGCGATGTCGGTGACCGAGGCCGAGGCGTTCTTCGGGTCGGGAGACGGGCACCTGCCGGCCGCGCACCGCGTCGTCGCGCGCCTCGCCGACGTGGGCCTGGGCTACCTCACCATCGGCCAGCCGCTCACGACCCTTTCCGGCGGTGAGCGCCAGCGGCTCAAGCTGGCGACCCACATGGCCGAGAAGGGCGGGGTCTACGTCCTCGACGAGCCGACGGCCGGCCTGCACCTCGCCGACGTCGAGCACCTGCTCGGGCTGCTCGACCGGCTCGTCGACTCCGGCAAGTCGGTGATCGTCGTCGAACACCACCAGGCGGTCATGGCGCACGCCGACTGGATCATCGACCTCGGGCCGGGCGCCGGCCACGACGGCGGCCGGATCGTCTTCGAGGGCACGCCCGCCGAGTTGGTCGCCGCCCGCTCCACCCTCACCGGCGAACACCTGGCGGCGTACGTCGGCACCTGACGGGGAGCCGGACCGGGCGGGCGGGGTCCTCGCGCCCGGCCCGGCGGCCGTCCGCACGCGGCCGGGTCAGTCCCGGGGCCGGATCACCGTCACCCCGGGCCCCGGCGCCGAGCCCATCGCGGCGAGGGCCGCCGGGGCCGCGGACAGCGGGAGGGTCCGGGTGACCAGCAGGTCCGGCCGCAGCGCGCCGGAGCGGACCAGTTCCAGCATCGGGGGGTAGGCGTGGGCGGCCATGCCGTGGCTGCCCAGGACCTCCAGCTCCCAGCCGATGACCCGGTCCATCGGCAGCGCCGCCGGGCCGGACTCCGCCGGGAGCAGCCCGACCTGGACGTGCCGCCCGCGCCGGCGCAGTCCGGCCACCGACGCGGCGGCCGTCGCGGGGGAGCCCAGGGCGTCCAGCGAGAGGTGCGCGCCGCCGCCGGTGAGCTCCCGTACCGCCTCCGCGGTGCCCCCGGGCCCGGTGTCGCGGGGGTCCACGGTGTGCGCCGCCCCGAAGGCGCGGGCCATCTCCCGCGCCGCCGGGGCGGGGTCGACGGCGACCACCCGCGCGCCCGCCGCGGCGGCGATCATCACGGCGGACAGGCCGACCCCGCCGCAGCCGTGGACGGCGACCCACGCGCCCGCCGCGACCCGGCCCCGCGCGACCACCGCCCGGAAGGCCGTCGCGAACCGGCAGCCCAGGGCGGCGGCGGTGGCGTACGACAGTTCCCCGGGGACGGCCACCAGGTTCACGTCGGCGTGGTCCAGGGCCACGTACTCGGCGAAGGAGCCCCAGTGCGTGAAACCGGGCTGCGTCTGCCGCGCGCACACCTGGTGCTCGCCGGCCGCGCAGTCGGCGCAGCTGCCGCAGGCGCAGATGAAGGGGACGGTCACCCGGTCGCCGGGCCGCCAGCCGTTCACCCCGGGGCCCACCGCCTCGACGACCCCGGCCAGTTCGTGCCCGGGGACGTGCGGCAGGGTGATGTCGGGGTCGTGGCCCTGCCAGCCGTGCCAGTCGCTGCGGCACAGCCCCGTCGCCTCGACGCGTACGACGGCCCCGCCGGGCGCCGGTGCCGGATCGGGCACCTCCCGTACCTCCGCCGGCTCCCCGTACCGTTCGAACACCACCGCGCGCATGGGACCGCCTTCCCGTCGACTTCCGCGCACGCTACAGCCCCGCCACCGTGCCAGTGTCAGCGCGCGGCCCGCCGCAGGGCCAGCGCGGCCAGGGCCTCGGGGGCTCCGGCCTGGCCGCGGATCCCGGGGAAGGCGTTGACGTCCACGATGAGCGGGACGCCGTCGCCGGTGTCGATGACGTCCACCCCGTAGACGTCCAGGGCGAACACCGCGCCCACCCGCAGCGCCAGTTCCGCCCAGCCGTCGGGCAGCCGGTCCACGGTCCTGGCCGGTTCCTTGCCGCCGACGGCCAGTTCGGAACGCCGCAGACCCGCGAAGACCCGGTCCCCGACCACCCACAGCTTGTGGTCCCAGCCGCTGTTGGGCGCGAACGGCTGCACCACGACCGGCTCCCCGCCCCACCGCCGGGCCAGTTCGCGCAGCCGCGCCGGGTCGTCGACGCGGGCGACCAGGTCGTCCTTGCGGCTGGCCCGGCTCTTGACCACCATCGGCCACGGCAGTCCCGCGGCCGTCTCCAGCAGCGCCGCCGAGGCGAAGGTACGGGTGGACGCGAAGGGCAGCCCGGCCGACAGGGCCACGTCGGCCATGCCGGTCCGGTCCTGGCAGGCCCCGGTGGCGGCGGCCGAGTTGAGCACGGGCGCGCCCCGCCGCTCCAGCTCCCGCGCCAGGTCCAGCGCGGCAGGGGTCCGCGCCTTCAGCAGATGGACGTCGG
>NZ_JBHWBP010000104.1:0-22786 GCF_042735575.1 Streptomyces sp. NPDC059564
GGGGGTGTTTTTTTTTTTTTTTAAACTGGTTTTGTTAACTGTTTTTATTGTTTTTTTAATTTTATTTTTTATCGAAGTTTTACTCGCCCGTGTCACCATGTTCACGTGACCTCTCCCCAAGACGACGCGAACGTCGAGCTGACCTTCCTCCTCGGGATCGGCTTCCAGCTGCTGCTCGGCGAGTTCGCCCACCGCCTCGACGAGGCGGGGTACGGCGACCTGCGCCCCGTGCACGGCATGGCCTTCCAGGCCCTCAAGGGCCCCGGCGCCACCGCGACCGAGCTCGCCGAGCGGCTCGGGGTGACCAAGCAGGCCGCCGGGCAGATCGTGGACGACCTGGAGAAGCGCGGCTACGTCCGCCGCGAGCCGCACCCCGGCGGCGGGCGGCGCAGGCTGGTGGTGCTGACCGACGCGGCCACCGAGCACCTCGCCGTCGCGGGCCGGACCCTGCACGCCCTGGAGGCGGAGCTGTCCGCGCACACCGACATCGCCGCCCTGCGCGGCGAACTCGCCCGCCTGGTCCGCGCGCTGCACCCGGACGGGGGGCTTCCGCCGCTGCGGCCGGTGTGGTGACGTGTGGTGACGTGACGTGTGGTGACGTGACGTGCGGCAATGTGACCTGAAAGGTGATTGAACACGTTCAAGTCGGCTGTCAGAATGGGCCCATGCCACTGTCACGGGCCTCCACGCAGGGCGGGCCGCGGATCGTCGACACGATCCTGCGCAATCTCCTCGCCTACGGCGTGCTCGCCTGCGCCCTGCTCACCATGACCGGGTGGAGTCCGCAGCACTACGCCGCTCCGCCCGTCCCGGCCGTCTACGACGCCGACCTCTCCGAGATCGTGGGCACCTGGCGCTGCGTCGACGGCACCGAGGTCGTCTTCCAGGCCGACGGCAGCGCCTCCGTCACCCTCCTCGACGGCCAGGAACGCGACTACGCCGCGGGCTGGCGGCTCTCCGGCCCCGCCCGCTGGCGCCTCACCGAGGACCGCGGCGCGGGCCGCAACCTCGGCCAGCACCTGCGCCTGGTCCTGCCCGCCGCGACCGGCACCGCCACCCGCGCCGGCACCGTCACCAAGGCCCCCGGCCGCTACTCCTGGACCTTCGAGCTGCGCCGCGACGCGCGCAGATCGCTGGAGCTGTACTTCTTCCTCGACGGCGGCACCACGACCGGCCCCGGCTCCGGCCGGCGCGTGGCCTACGTCCTGGAGAAGGACGCGTAGGAGGCCCGCAACTGCGACCAGCGGGCTCCCGTCCGGGCCGCCCAGTCGACCGGATGCCCGGCCAGCGCCGCCTCCAGCAGCTCGAAGCGCTCGTGCCAGGCGGCGAGGCCGTCGAGGCGCTCCTCGTCGGAGCCGCCCCGCTCGTTCAGGAAGCGGACGACCGTCGAGTCGGTGCCCACCGCGTCGAGGTGGAAGCGGATCCGCCCCTCACCGCCGACCGTGTACTCCACGACCCGCTCGACGTCCCAGGCCGTGACCTTCCCCGACACCGCGGCCCCGGTGTCCGGCCGGCGCAGGGCGACCGCCCCGCCGAGCCGGCGTTCCAGCACGTCCGCCGCCGCCCACCAGCCGTACAGCCCGTCCGCCGTGGTCAGGGCGGGCCACACGGCCTCGTAGGCGAACGGCACGTGCGTCTCGAAGCGGACGGCCCAGCGGCCCTCGCCGCGCGGCTCGCTGGTGGCATGACTCACGGGAGGCATACCACCAGCGTCCCACCGCCTGCGGTCAGACGCCCGCGTACGAGTGCTTGCCGCTGAGCAGGATGTTCACGCCGTAGTAGTTCCAGATCCAGCAGGCGAAGGCGAACAGCGCCAGGTACGCCGCCTTGCGGCCCTTCCAGCCCGCGGTGGCCCGCGCGTGCAGGTAGCAGGCGTACGCCACCCACGTCACGAAGGACCAGACCTCCTTGGGGTCCCAGCCCCAGTAGCGGCCCCACGCGTCGCCCGCCCAGATCGCGCCCGCGACGATGGTGAACGTCCACAGCGGGAACACGGCCGCGTTGATGCGGTACGAGAACTTGTCGAGCGAGGCCGCCGAGGGCAGGCGCTCCATCACCGAGGTACGGAAGCGGCCCGGCGTGCGGCCCTGCTCCAGGTGGCTCTCGTAGCCGTCGCGGAACAGGTAGAGCACCGCGCCCGCCGCGCCGATGTAGAAGACGGCGCCGCAGAAGATGGCGGTGGAGACGTGGATCCACAGCCAGTACGAGTGCAGGGCCGGGACCAGCTGGTCACTGGCGGTGTACAGCCAGGTGGTGGCGATGCCGAGGTCCAGCAGGACCGTCGTGACCAGGATCAGGCCGAGCCAGCGGACGTTCTTCTTCAGGGCCAGGAGCAGCAGGTACGCGCCGACCGCGACCGTGGAGAAGGTCACCGAGAACTCGTACATGTTGCCCCAGGGGGCCCGCTGCACCGACATCGCGCGGGAGACCACGCCGGCCGCCTCGATGAGGAAGCCGAGGACGGTCAGCGAGACCGCGATCCGCCCGTACAGGTCGCCCTTCTCGGTGCCGCCCGCCGCGCCGGGGCCGTCCGGGACGTCCCGGGTGCCGGCGGCCGAGCGGGTGACGACCTGCGGCTTGTCGAGGACGGCCGTGCCGCCGCCCTTGGTCCGCACCTGCACGGCGGGAGCCGCCGCACCGGCCCGGGCCGCCGTCAGCGCGGCGGCCGTGCGGCCCACCTTGCTGCGGCTGCCGAAGACCCATTCGGTGATGTGCGCGAAGAAGGCGAGCATGTAGACCGCCATCGACGCGTACACCAGCTTGTTGCTGAGATCAGCCAGGCTCTCGTTGGTCGCGGCCGCGAGCAGCGTCATGCGCGCTCTCCTTCGTGGGCTTCATCTTCGGATTCTGCGTTTTCAGCCGGTTCTACGGCGGCGGGCGCGGCGGGCGCCCGCTCGAACAGCGCGGCCGAGAGCACCGACAGCTCCTCCGGCAGCTTCGCGGACTCGCTGCGGCCCAGGCCCGCCATCTCGACGACGGTCACGCCGTCCTCACCGCGCACCGCCCGGACCCAGACCCGGCGGCGCTGGATGAACAGCGACGCGGCCAGGCCGCCGATGGCGGCCATCGCGCCCGCGAGGGCCGGCCCGCTGGCGGGCTGCTGGGTGACCGAGAAGGTCGCCCAGCGCTCGATGCCCTCGAACTTGACGGTCCCCTCGCCGCCCGGGAGCTCCATCGTCTCCCCCGGCAGCAGCCGCTTCTTGAACAGCTTCCCGTCGGCGTCCTTGAACTCCCGCAGCTTGGAGGTGTTCAGCTGGTACACGTTCTGCGGCAGGCCCGAGTCGACGCCCAGGCTGCCGTGGTAGGCGCTCAGCGCGAGGACGGGGAAGTCCAGCGCCGGGAACTGCGAGAGCATCGTGCCCTTGCCCTCGCCCGCGAACGTCGGCACGAACATGGCGTTGAAGCCGAGCTGTTCCTTGTCGCCGTTCTTGTTGCGGTAGCCGTCCGGGACCTTGACCGCGCCCGAGGAGCTGAGGTTCGCGTCGAAGGGCAGCATCGGCACGGCGTCCTTGAAGACCACCTTGCCGTTGGGGTCCGTCACCGAGAGGACGGGCGCGTAGCCGTGGCCCAGCAGGAAGATCTTGGAGCCGTCGATCTCCAGCGGCTTGTTGACCTCGATCTCACCCTTGCGCGGCGCGCCGTGGGCGCCCTCGCTGTAGGTGACGTACGCCTTGAACTCGCGCGCGGTGCCCTTCTGCGGGCCCGTCTTCTCGTACGTCGCGTCGAACTTGTCCAGCGTGAACGAGAACGGCGGCAGGTCGTCCGAGGAGAAGAGGCTGCCGTACTTGAAGTCGTCGTACTGGGTGAGCGTGTTGGAGAAGCCCTTGCCGCGCAGGACGAGCTTGCCGCCCTCGGACTTGAAGAGCTGCCCGGCCGCGAACGCCACCAGCATCACGATGAGGGCGATGTGGAAGACCAGGTTCCCGGCCTCGCGCAGGTAGCCCTTCTCGGCGGCGACCGCGTTGCCGGCGGCCTCCGTGCGGAAGCGACGGCCGCCCAGGACGGTCTTCGCCGAGGCGAGCACCTCGTCCGGGGGCGTCTGCGTACGCCACGTCGCGTACGCCGGCAGCCGGTCCAGGCGCCGGGGCGCGCCGGGCGGGCGGCCGGTGAGCTGGCCGACGAACTGCCAGGTGCGCGGGACGATGCAGCCGATCAGCGACACGAACAGCAGGATGTAGATCGCGGAGAACCACACCGAGCTGTAGACGTCGAAGAGCTGGAGCTTCTCGGCGACCGGGACCCAGAACTCGTGGGTCTTCTTCCAGTCCGCGACCTTCATCGCGTCGACCTGGGTCTGCGGGATGAGGGAGCCGGGGATGGAGCCCAGGGAGAGCAGGAAGAGGAGGATCAGCGCCACCCGCATGGAGGTGAGCTGGCGCCAGAACCAGCGCGCCCAGCCGATCACGCCGATGCCGACGGGGGCGGTGGGGCTGTCCTCCACAGGGGCTGTGGACAGCTGCGCGCCGGCCGCGGCGTCGGCGGCGGTCTCCGCTGCCTCGGCGGCGTCCGCGGCGGTCTCCGCGGATTCGTGGGGCGCCTCGGTGGACGCCTTGTCGGTCGTACTCATGTGCGTGTAGTCCTCAGATCCCGACCGTGAAGCCGTCGGTCCAGCTCTGCATGTCGGTCACGATGCTGGCCCACATTCCTGTGACGAGCAGCAGGCCGGTCAGGATCAGCATGCCTCCGCCGATGCGCATCACCCATGCATAGTGCTTCTTCACCCAGCCGAAAGCGCCGAGCGCCTTGCGGAAGGCGAGGGCGGTGAATATGAAGGGCAGTCCCAGACCCAGGCAGAACACCACGGTGAGCAGGGCGCCGCGACCCGCGGTCGCCTGGTCGATGGAGAGCGTGTTGACCGCCGCGAGCGTCGGTCCCATGCAGGGGGTCCAGCCGACGCCGAAGAGCACGCCCAGCAGCGGCGCGCCGACCAGGCCGGCCGCCGGCTTCTTGTGGAAGCGGAACTCGCGCATCGTCAGCCCGGGGATCCACCCCATGAAGAAGAACCCGAGGACGATCACCAGCCCGCCGAGCACCCGGGAAATGACGTCCTTGTTGGCGGCCAGGGTGTCACCGAAGTAGCCGAAGAGCGCGCCGGTCGAGACGAACACGGCCGTGAAGCCGAGGACGAACAGGCTCGCGCCGGCCAGCATCCGGCCGCGGCGCGCCTCGGCGAGGTCGGCCCCGCCGACGCCCGTCACGTAGGACAGGTAGCCGGGGACCAGCGGCAGGACGCAGGGGGAGAAGAAGGAGACCAGTCCCGCCAGCAGCGAGAGCGGCAGGGCCAGCAGCAGCGCACCGTTCAGGACGGTGGTGTTCACGCCGGCGGCTTCGGCTGCGAGGAGGTGCAGGGCGGCCACGAGGTCACTGCTCCGCGAGGAGCGGGTCGATCATCGAGCGCAGCTGCTGCTCGTTGACCGCGACGAGGGTGCGGGCGGCGATCTTGCCCTCCTTGTCGAGGACGATCGTGGAGGGGATGGACTGCGGGTTGAGCGTGCCCTTGGGGAAGCGGAGCATCAGCTTCCCGTCCGGGTCGAAGAGGCTCGGGTAGGTGATCCCGAAGTTCTCCTCGAAGCCCGCGGCGTTCTGCTTGCTGGTGTCGCGCGTGTTGAGCCCGACGAAGGCGACGTCCTTGCCGCCGTCGGCCAGCTCCTTGGAGACCTTCGCGAAGTACGGCGCCTCGGCCCGGCACGGCGGGCACCAGGAGCCCCACACGTTGAGGACGACGACCTTGCCCTTGAGGGTGGTGGTGTCGAGGGTCTTGCCGTCGACCGTCTCGCCGTCGAGCTTGGGGGCGTCGGCGCGGTCGCCCTTGGCGACGGTGGAGATGCCGTTGGGGCCGGTCACGTAGCCGCCGGCGGAGCCGGAGGCTTTGCTGCCGCTGTCGCCGTCACTGCACGCCGACAGGGTCAGGGCGCTCGCGAGGGTCACCGCGGTCAGCAGGATGGCGCGGCCGCTGGTCGAGCGGCGGCGTCGGGGGGCGCGGCTAAGGCTCATGTGAAAAGTTTCGCATGGGCGATTTGCGGATCTTCCGCACCCCCCGACGGGGTGTTAAGGCGCTGGTCAGTGCCGGTCGGTGCCGGTCGGTGCAGCTCCGAGCGCCGCTCGGCGCCGTTCAGTGCCGTTCAGCGCCGTTCACGCGGCCGTGAGGTACGCGGCCCAGCCGCCGGCGGGGGCCTGTCCGGGGGCCAGCGTCCGTAGCCTGGCCAGCAGTTTCTGGTCCTGGACGTCGAGCCAGTCGGCGAACTGTCGGAAGGATACGAGGCGTACATCCTTTTTGTCCGCCATGGCTTTGAGGGCCTCCTCGACGGCGTCCATGTAGATGCCGCCGTTCCAGTCCTCGAAGTGGTTGCCGATGAAGAGGGGCGCCCGGTTGGTCTCGTAGGCGCGGCGGAAGCCTCCGAGGTAGGTGGCGGTGGCCTGGGAGCGCCAGGACGGGTAGTTGGCGGGCACGCCCCTCGTGGTGTTCCGCGACTGGTTGGCGAGGATGTTGTAGTCCATGCTCAGCACCTCGAACGAGTGCCCCGGGAACGGCAGCGACTGCAGCGGCAGGTCCCAGACGCCCTCCTTCTTCACCGGCCACTGCTGGAGGCCGCCGGGCGAGCTGGAGTCGTAGCGCCAGCCGAGGCCGGCGGCGGTGGGCAGCAGGTTCTCCTGGCCGAGGAGGCAGGGGGTGCGGGCGCCGGTCAGCTCCTTGCGGTAGTCGAAGGGGAGCGGTTCGAGGTCGGTGAAGCCGGTGTTGGTGCGCCAGTTGGTGACGAACGACACGGCCTGGTCGATCTCGCTCCGCCAGTCGTCCGGGGTCCAGTGGGCGACCGAACCGGAACCGCCGCAGAAGTGCCCGTTGAAGTGGGTCCCCACCTCGTGCCCGTCGAGCCAGGCCTGACGGACGAAGTGGAGCGTGTTGCGGACGTTCTCGTCCTTGAGGTAGCCGATGTCCGAGGCGCCGACGGGGTTGCTGGGCGGGCGGTAGAGGTCCCGCTTCGACTCCGGGAGGAGGTAGAGGCCGGAGAGGAAGAAGGTCATCGCCGCGCCGTGGTCGTTGGCGAGCTTCAGGAAGCGGGGGAAGAGGCCGTTGCCGATCTCCCCCGCGCCGTCCCAGCTGAAGACGACGAACTGCGGCGGGGTCTCGCCGGGCTCCAGGGGCACGGGCCGGGGCGGCTGGTGCGGCTGCGGACCGGTGTCGGCGGTGGAGCCGTCGCCGATCGGGCGGACCGGATGCGGCGTGGAGCCGCCGCCCGTGGTTATCGGGCCGGGCTTGCCGGGCCCGGATCCGCCGCCTCCGGCACCGCAGCCCGCGATCCCCATCGCGGCGGCGGCGCCAAGTCCGAGTCCGAGCACTCCCCTTCGGCTGAAGTCGCGCACATCGCTCATGAAATGTCATATAAACGGACAATCCAGCGATGTGAACCCACCGACACGACACTCGGTGCGGGACTTGTATGAAATTAGGTCAACGCATGACCGGCGCTTGCCCTCCGGGTCCCGCCTGGGCGGGACCCGGAGCCCGGAAAACCCCGGCCAGGGGCTACGCCCCGAAGGCCTTCGACTTGCCCTTCACCGGCTTCGCCCCGGCCAGCAGGTGCGCCGGGACCAGGTCCCGCGCCGGCTCGCTGTAGCCCACCGACACCAGCTTGTCGCCCTGGTACGTGAACGACGTCAGCGAAGCCAGCGTGCACTGCCGCCGCCGCGGGTCGTGCCACAGCCGCCGCTTCTCCGCGAAGCTGCGCACGATCCAGATCGGCAGCTGGTGGCTGACCGCCACCGCCTCGTGCCCGCGCGCCGCGTCCCGCGCCGACTCGATCGCGCTCATCATCCGTACGACCTGCTCGACGTACGGCTCGCCCCAGGACGGCTTGAACGGGTTCGTCAGGTGCTTCCAGTTGCCGGGCTTGCGCAGCGCGCCGTCGCCGACGCCGAAGGTCTTGCCCTCGAAGACGTTGCCCGCCTCGATCAGCCGGCCGTCCGTCGCCAGCTCCAGGCCGTGCACCTTCGCGATCGGCGCGGCCGTCTCCTGGGCCCGCTCCAGCGGCGAGGCCACCACGTACGTGACGTCCCGGTCCTGGAGGTGCTCGGCGACCCGGTCGGCCATCTGCCGGCCCAGCTCCGAGAGGTGGTACCCGGCCCGGCGCCCGTACAGCACCCCGTCCGGGTTGTGCACCTCGCCGTGCCGCATCAGGTGGACGACGGTCATGTCGCTCATGCGGTCGCCTCCGCGGCGGCTCGGGCGGCGGCGGGCAGCGCGGCCGCGACGCGCTCGATCGCGCGCTCGTCGTGGGCGGTGGACACGAACCAGGACTCGAAGGCCGACGGCGGCAGGTAGACGCCCTGCGCCAGCATCGAGTGGAAGAACCCGTTGAAGCGGAATGCTTCCTGCTTCTTCGCGTCGTCGTAGTTGCGGACCTCGTCCGCGGTGAAGAACACCGAGAACATGTTGGACGCGGTCTGCAGCCGGTGCGCCACGCCCTCCTTGCTCAGCGCCTCCGTCACCAGGCCCTGGATCTCCTTCGACACCGCGTCGACCTTCGCGTACGCCGCGTCGTCCAGCAGCCGCAGCTGCGCGAGGCCGGCGGCGGTGGCGATCGGGTTACCGGAGAGCGTGCCCGCCTGGTAGACCGGACCGGCCGGGGCCAGGTGGCCCATGACGTCCGCGCGGCCGCCGAACGCCGCCGCCGGGAAGCCGCCGCCCATGACCTTGCCGAAGGTCATCAGGTCCGGCTTGACCCCGTCCACGCCGTACCAGCCCGCGCGGGAGGTACGGAATCCGGTCATCACCTCGTCGGAGATGTACAGCGCGCCGTTCTCGCGGCACAGGTCGGCCAGCCCCTGGTTGAAGCCCTCGCCCGGGGTCACCACGCCCATGTTGCCGGGCGCCGCCTCGGTGATCACGCAGGCGATCTCGCCGGGGTGCGCGGCGAAGGCCGCCCGGACCGCGTCGAGGTCGTTGTAGGGGAGCACGATCGTGTCGCCGGCCTGCGCGCCCGTCACGCCGGGGGTGTCGGGCAGGGCGAAGGTCGCCAGGCCGGAACCGGCGGCGGCCAGCAGCGCGTCGACGTGACCGTGGTAGCAGCCGGCGAACTTGACGATCTTGGCGCGGCCGGTGAAGCCTCGGGCCAGCCGGATCGCCGACATGGTCGCCTCGGTGCCCGAGGACACCAGGCGCACCTGCTCCACGGGCTCGATGCGCGCGACGATCTCCTCGCCGAGGGCGACCTCGCCCTCGCCGGGCGTGCCGAAGGACGTACCGCGGGCGACCGCGGCCTGTACGGCCTCGATCACCTCGGGGTGGGAGTGGCCGAGAATCATCGGCCCCCACGAGCAGACGAGGTCGACGTACTCGCGCCCGTCGGCATCGGTCAGGTAGGGACCGGTACCGGACACCATGAACCGGGGCGTACCGCCCACGGCGCGGAAGGCGCGCACGGGAGAGTTCACGCCGCCGGGGGTCACGAGGGACGCGCGCTCGAAGAGCGTCTGCGAAACTGGGGCTTCATACGGGTACGGGTAGCTCACACCAGCCATGGTCTCAGAGGCCGCGACTGACTTGCGGACGGGCGTTTCACCGCGCCGCCGCGGGGGAGGTCACTGCCATGATGATCAGGCTGCGTGGCGGGGGCCGCGGGGCCGGGGCAGGCAATACCAGTCGGGTGGAGATATGCAACGCGGTGGTGGACCGGGCGAGGGTACGGACGGCCTGGATCCGCAGCGCGCCCGTGATGCCCGAGCCCGCCGCGGCAAGCACCGGCGCCGGGGCGCCGAGGCCGCCGATCCCGTACCGGGACCCACCCGCACCCCTGACGACCCGGACGGCGCGGACGGCCTCCCCCGGGGCCGCGGCATGGGAGTGACGTACAAGTACTTCGGCGCCCCCGACGGCGCCACCGCCGCGCGGGTACCGCAGACGATGCGGCCGGAGGAGCTCGGCGGCGACGAGCTCGGCATGGGCGGCATGTTCAGCAAGATCAAGCCGGAGACGGTCGCCGCGATGGTCCTGACCGGCATCGAGGGCATACCCCTGCACAAGGTGCCGCCGCTGGAGCTGGTCGTCCTGCACCCCGACTACGCGGTGGTCAAGCTGCCGATGACGGTCGTCGACCCGCTGCGCGGGGTCGGCGAGGAGTCCGTCGGCGCGGCCGCCTTCATCTGGTCGACGGTCCCCGACCGCGGCGGCCCCCGCGACGCCTTCAACGTCTACCAGCTCCTCCACGAATGGCAGGACTTCTCCCACCGCCTCCACGAAGCCGGCCACCAGCCGTACTGCCTGGTCTGGCCGTGACCGACGCCTCTCGATCGCGGGTACGGCTGTCGCCGTGGTCCGAGGGCGACTTCTGGATGCTGCGGCGGTGCAACACGCCGGAGATGACCCGGTACCTCGGCGGGCCGGAGTCCGAGGAGAAGCTCGCCGACCGGCAGCGGCGCTACGAGGCCCTGAGCGCGCGGGAGCCGTCCGCCGGGCGGATGTTCCGGGTGGACCTGGACGGAGAGCCGGCCGGGTCGATCGGATTCTGGGAACGGGAGTGGCGCGGCGAGCCGGTGTACGAGACCGGCTGGGCGGTGCTCCCGGAGTTCCAGGGCCAGGGCCTGGCGGCGTCCGCACTGGCGGAACTCGTCACCTACCTCCACACCCACGGCACCCGCCGAGCCCTCCACGCCTTCCCGGGCACCGACCACCCGGCCTCAAACGCCGTCTGCCACCACTCCGGCTTCACCAACCTGGGCCAGGTCGACTTCGAATACCCCCCAGGCACCCCCCACCCCAGCAACAACTGGCGCCTCGCCCTACAGGCCTAGGCCCCCAGCCGCGCCAGCGCTGGCGCCGGGGCGGAGCCCACCCCCAGCCCCGCCAGCGCTTGAAGCGCGGGGGCCGAAGCCGAGCCCACCCCCAGCCCCGCCAGCGCTTGAAGCGCGGGGTCCGAAGCCGACCACCCCCAGCCCCGCCGACGCTTGAAGCGCGGGGTCTGGGGCGGAGCCCCAGGGAACGGGGGAAGGGCGGGGCGGGGAGGAGCGCCGCAGGCCCCACCCCCGCCGACAGCCCCCTGCACCGGTACCGATACCGCCACGGGGCGGGCCCCCGGCCCGGCGGCCGGGCACACCGGGCCCGCTGGGCACACCAGGCCCGCCGGTCAGGCCGGGCACACCGGTCAGGCCGTCGTGAGGACTACGCGGCCCCGGGTGCCCGGGACGGAAAGGGTCTCGTGGGCCTTGGCGGCGTCGGCCAGGTCGAAGGTGTCCGCCACCCGGAGCGTCAGCAACCCCGCGTCGACCAGCGACACCAGCCGCTCCAGGTGGGCCCCGTCGGCAGCGACCTCCTGCTCCTCGACCCGGATCCCGCGCACCGCCGCCGGACCCGCGTGAGGCCGCAGCCCCACGTACACCCCGCCGTCGCGGACGAAGGCCAGCGCCGCCTCCCCCAGCACCGCCGCGTCCAGAACCCCGTCCACCGGCCCGGCCGGAACCCCGCCGCGCTCCACGAACCCCGCCGCGCCCAGCGACCGTACGAGCCCCTCGTCCCCGGCCCCCGCCAGCGCCGTCACCACCAGCCCGGCCCGGACGGCCAGCTGCACCGCGAGGCCGCCCACCACCCCCGCCGCACCCGTGACCAGCACGGAGTCGCCGGGCGCCAGCCCCAGCTGCTCCACCGCCCGGGCGGCCGTCAGCCCGCTCAGCGGCAGCGCCGCCGCGGCCGCGTCGTCCACCGTCACGGGGGCCGCCGCCACCGCCGAGGCGTCGAGCACCACGTACTCCGCGTGCGTGCCCAGCGGCTTCACCGGGCCGTAGTGCAGCCCCACCACCCGGCGGCCCACCGTCCAGCCCTCCACCCCCGCGCCGACCGCGTCGACCTCCCCCGCCACGTCCCAGCCGAGCCCCAGCCGCTGCCCGGCCCCGCCGAAGACGCCCGCCCGGACGGCCCCGTCCACCGGGTTCACCCCGGCGGCCCGGACCCGGATCCGCACCTGCCCGGCCTCCGGCCGCGGCACCTCCACCTCGGCCACCCGCACCCGCTCCGGACCGCCGAAGCCCTCCACGACCACTGCCCGCATGGTCCGCTGAGGCTGACCCTGACGCTCCTGCTGCCGCTGCTCGCTCATTTTCTTTCTCCCCTGTAGACCGGTTCGGGCCCTTCCCGATGACCACTAACCTACGGAGAGGTACTCTCTTTTCGTAAGTACGCACTCCGGAGTGCGTACCCGACCCGGAAGTGGGCAACCATGGCCACCCGCACCGCCGCCGCCCGCCGCGACGAAGCCCGCGCCGCCTACGACGCCTTCGTCAAGGAATGCCCCACCAGCCAGCTCCTGGCCCGCATCAGCGACAAATGGGTCGGCCTCATCCTCAGCGCCCTCGGCCAGGCCGACACCAACTCCCTGCGCTACAGCGACCTCGGCCGCAAGATCCCCGGCGTCAGCCAGAAGATGCTCACCCAGACCCTCCGCTCCCTCGAACGCGACGGCCTCGTCACCCGCACCGTCACCCCCACCGTCCCCGTCCGCGTCGACTACACCCTCACCGCACTCGGCAGCAGCCTCGGCTGCCTCCTCTCCTCCGTGAAGCAGTGGGCCGAAACCCACTTCGACGACGTCAACGCCCACCGCGACGCCTACGACCAAGCCACCACGACCACCTGATCCAGCCACCTAATTCAGCCGCGCCACCCCACCCCCCAATGGCATGCTGGGACCGTGAACGGTCCCGGCATTCAGCTCACCCTCGCCCCCGAACTGCGCCTCTTCGCCCCGCCCAGCCGGCGCGCGGACCGCGTACCGACCACCACCGACGGCGCCTCCAGCATCGGCCACGTCGTCGAATCGGCCGGCGTCCCGCTCACCGAGGTCGGCCGCCTCCTCGTCGACGGCCGGGAAGTGCCCGTCTCGTACGTGCCCCAAGCGGGCCAGTCCGTCGAGGTGTTCGGCGTGGACCGCCCCCAGCGCATTCCCGAAGCCCCGCTGCGCTTCCTCCTCGACGTCCACCTCGGCACCCTCGCCCGCCGCCTGCGCCTGCTCGGCGTCGACGCCGCCTACGAGAACGAGGACATCGGCGACCCCGCCCTCGCCACCCGCTCCGCCGCCGAACGCCGCGTCCTGCTCTCCCGCGACCGCGGCCTGCTGCGCCGCCGCGAGATCTTCGCCGGCGCGTACGTCTACAGCGACAACCCCGACGAACAACTCCGCGACGTCCTCAGCCGGTTCGCCCCCGCCCTCGCCCCCTGGACCCGCTGCACCGCATGCAACGGCCCGCTGCGCGAGGCCGACAAGGACAGCGTGGGCGACCGCCTGGAACACGGCACGCAGCGCTCGTACGACGTCTTCGCCCAGTGCACCGACTGCGAGCGCGTCTACTGGCGCGGCGCCCACCACGCCCGCCTGGAAGGGATCGTCGGCGAAGCCATGGCCGAATTCGGCGGCGGCGCCGCCGCGTAACCCGCCCCCGGAGGGGCCCGGCTGGCAGACTCTGCGGACATGACCGCCGCCGAGGACACCGTCCACGCCGCAGACCCCCAGGACATCGTCGACGTCGCGGTCGTCGGCGCGGGACCCACCGGGCTCCTGCTCGCCGGCGACCTGGCCGCCGCCGGACTCTCCGTCACCCTCGTCGAACGACGCCCGCAGACGGCCGCCAACCTCACCCGCGCCTTCGCCGTCCACGCCCGCACCCTCGAACTCCTCGACGCGCGCGGCCTCGCCGACGAACTCGTCTCCGCCGGCCGACGGATCGACCGCGTACGCCCCTTCGGTTCCACTGCCCTCACCCTCCAACGCCTGCGCTCCCGCTTTCCGTTCGTGCTCATCACCCCCCAATATGAGACAGAGAAACTCCTGGAGCGCCGCGCGCTGTCCACAGGGGTGCACATCCAATACGACTGTCAGGTCATCGGCCTCCGCCAGGACCGCGACACCGTCACCCTCGAGGTCCAGCCCCCGGGAACCGCCCCGGCCGCGACCACCGCAGGCACCGCCACCGCAGGCACCGCAGGCACCGCCGGGGCCACCGCCACCACCACCGCAGGCACCACCGCAGCCCCCACCCGCCACCTCCACGCCCGCCACGTGGTCGGCGCCGACGGCGTCCGCTCCACCGTCCGCCAGGCCCTCGGCCTCCCCTTCCCCGGCCAGGCCGTCGTCCGCTCCATGGTTCTCGCCGACGTCCGCCTCACCGAGCCCCCCGAAGACCTCCTCGCCGTCAACGGCAACGCCGACGCCTTCGGCTTCCTCGTCCCCTTCGGCGACGGCTGGTACCGCGCCATCGGCTGGCGCCGCGACGCCCCCGCCGGCACCCCCACGCCCGTCGGCACCCCCACGCCCGCCGAGGCCCCCACGCCCGCCGACACCGACCCCGTCGGCCTCGACGAACTCCGCGCCATCCTCCGCGACGCCCTGGGCACCGACCACGGCGTGCACGACCCCCGCTGGATGTCCCGCTTCCACAGCGACGAGCGCCAGGTCCCCCAGTACCGCGTCGGCCGCGTCTTCCTCGCCGGCGACGCCGCCCACGTCCACTCCCCCGCCGGCGGCCTCGGCATGAACACCGGCCTCCAGGACGCCGCCAACCTCTCCTGGAAACTCGCCGCCGCCCTCCACGGCCGCACCCCCGACCCCGAAGCCCTCCTCGACAGCTACCACCGCGAACGCCACCCCGTCGGCAGCACCGTCCTGCGCGTCAGCGGCGCCCTCGTCCGCGCCGTCATGGCCGCCACCCCCGCCCGCCGCGCCGCCCGCGGCCTCGGCGCCGCCCTCCTGTCCCGCATCGGCCCCGCCCAGGACCGCGCCCTCGGCGTCATCTCCGGCATCGGCATCGCCTACCCGCCGCCGCCCGGCACCCACCGCCCCACCCCCGCCGGCCGGCGCGCCCCCGACCTCGCCCTCGCCGACGGGGAGCGGCTCTACGAGGCCCTGCGCACCGGCGGCTTCGTCCTGATCACCCCGCCCGGCGCGGCCACCCCGCCCGGAGCCGCCCTCGCCCACCGCCACTGGGCCGCGAACACGCGTACCGACTGCGTCCTCGTACGCCCCGACGGATACCTCGCCTGGAGCGCCCCCCGGGCCACCGACGCCGAGCTCGCCACGGCCGTCTACGGATGGCTGCTGCCGGTGCCCCTCCCCAAGCCGGGGGACCCTCAGAAGGCGTAACCGTCACCCGTGTCCAGCGCCAGCACCACGTGATCGTTGTTGGCGTGGTTCCGGTCCGTCGCCCCGCCGTCCCACCACGTGTCGATCCGCACCACCACCTCCGACGGCCGCTCCCGCAACGCCAGCGTCAGCCCGATGTGCCGCCCCCTCCCGTGCTCCGGGAGCGCCCCCGTCTCGCACACCACCTCCCGCTGCCCCGCCCGCGCACACCCCCCGGCCAGCTCCTGCCGGTCCGCGAGGTCCACCGACAGCCGCACCCGCACCGTCGCGTTCGGCACCGCGGACGGCCCCTCGTTCTCCGGCACCATCCACACCTTCAGCCGCCCCTGCCCCAGGGACACCCGCCCGTGGTAGGCCACGTCGGCCTCCGGCCCGGCCCACGCACCCGCCGGCCCGGCGCCGCCCAGCACCAGCAAGCCCGCCACCACCACACTCCGTACGGCACCACGGCGCACCGCCACCACCTCCTCGCGCGGACGCTAACCACCCCGCCCGCCCCCCGGTCGGACCATCACACGAACGAGGGCGAGCCCACCTCCATTCGCCTGCGTAGGCTTCCAGCCATGCTCATCGCACGCTCCGCGGCCCTCTTCCTCCTCGCCGCCCTCCTGGAGATCGGCGGAGCCTGGCTGGTCTGGCAGGGCGTACGCGAACACAAGGGCTGGGCCTGGATCGGCGCCGGGGTCATCGCGCTGGGCCTCTACGGATTCGTCGCCACCCTCCAGCCCCAGGGCGATTTCGCCCGCGTCCTCGCGGCGTACGGCGGCGTCTTCGTCGCCGGATCCCTCGCCTGGGGCGTCGTCGCCGACGGCTACCGCCCCGACCGCTGGGACGTCACCGGCGCCCTCGTCTGCCTCGCCGGGATGGCCGTGATCATGTACGCGCCCCGCCGCTGACCCCACCTATGCTGGCGAGCAATCGCCCGTACGAACGAACGAGCCCACGACCGAACGAGGAGCCCCGCCCATGAGCACGCGCACGGCCACCCGAACCGCCGTAGTCACCGGCGCGAGCAGCGGAATCGGCGCGGCCACCGCCCGGCAGCTCGCCGCGGCCGGCTACCACGTCGTCCTCACCGCCCGCCGCAAGGACCGCATCGAGGCCCTCGCCGGCGACCTCACCGACGCCGGCTACGAGGCCACCGCCCACGCCCTCGACGTCACCGACCGCGCCGCCGTCGACGCCTTCGCCGCCTCCCTCGAGCGCTGCGACGTACTCGTCAACAACGCCGGCGGAGCCATCGGCGCCGAACCCGTCGCCACCGGCGACCCCGCCGACTGGCGCACGATGTACGAGGTCAACGTCATCGGCACCCTCAACGTCACCCAGGCCCTCCTCCCGGCCCTGACCGCGAGCGGCGACGGCACGGTGGTCGTCCTGTCCTCGACCGCCGGCCACTCCACGTACGAGGGCGGCGCCGGCTACGTCGCCGCCAAGAACGGCGCCCGCGTCCTCGCCGAGACCCTCCGCCTGGAGATCGTCGGCCAGCCCGTCCGCGTCATCGAGATCGCCCCGGGCATGGTCAAGACGGAGGAGTTCGCGAAGACCCGCTTCCGCGGCGACGCCGAGAAGGCGGAAAAGGTCTACGCGGGCGTCGCCGACCCCCTCTCCGCCGACGACGTGGCCGACACCATCACCTGGGCCGTGACCCGGCCCAGCCACGTCAACATCGACCTCCTGGTGGTCCGCCCCCGCGCCCAGGCCTCGAACACCAAGGTCCACCGCGACCTGTAGCCCCTACGGAACCACCCCCGCCGCCTTCCACCGCGGCACGAGGGCCGCCGGCTTCAGCCCGGCGGCCCTCGCCGCGTCCGCCAACAGGATCCGAGCGGCCTCGGCATCGTGAACCCACCCACATCGATGGAACGCGGGATTCCGCCACACGTTCGAGTGAAGCCCCCACGAATGCCCTGAAGTCGCCCGAAGCCATACCTACGTTCGGTGACAACACAAACGGCCCCCGACCGGGATGGCAGTCCCAGCCGAGGGCCTCACCAACGAGGAAGGGCACTTCCCATGGCTGACCAGGACCCTAGCGCCCCCACGCGCTTCATGGACCTCCAAGACCCCCGCTATGCCTACATGTTCGGCTTCCTCCAGGCGGACGGGCACCTGGCGCAGGGCAGGGGCCAAAAGGGCAAACTCACTGCCGAGATCAACGCGCGAGACATCCACATCCTCCGTGAGTTCCAGCAGCTCACGCCGCACTACAGCTCCATCACCGAACGGGTCCGCAGCACGAACTTCGCCGAGTCCCACCATTCGGCGACCTGGTCCGTCTGCTCACTCGAAGCGAGGACCATCGTCAACGAGCTCGGTATTCCCTACGGCAAGAAATCCTTCAGCGTCAAGCCGCCCCGCACGGACTTCTCGCGCCGCGACTACCTCCGCGGAATCATCGACGCCGACGGATCCCTCGGCTGGACCGCACAGGGTTTCCCCTTCCTGTCGCTGACATCCGCCAGCACCGCCATTGCGGCATACCTGTGCCACTACGGCAAGAAGATCACGGGCACCGAGCGCACCATCTCCCGCAACACTCGCGATGGCGTCTACAACGTCTGCTACTACAAAGAGACGGCCCAGCAGCTGGCCAGGCACCTCTACTACGACGGGTGTCTCGCCCTCGCTCACAAGAAGGCGAACGCGGACTCCATCCAGGCCTGGGTGCGCCCTGCGGACATGAGGGTCGCCCCGCCACGACGCCGCTGGACCGACAAGGACGACCGGGAACTGCTCCGCCTCAACGACGCGGCCGCTGCAGCACTCGCCCTGGACCGAACCGAGCAGAGCTGCGCCATGCGACTCTGGCGGATCCGCAGCGGACGAGTCGTCGCCCCACCGCAGTAGATTCGACAACGCGAGAGGGGCACCGCCTGCGCGGTGCCCCTCCTGCGTTCAGCCCTTGATGCAGACGACCTGCCGGAGCTTGGCCACGACCTCCACGAGGTCTCGCTGCTGCTCCATGACCTGCTCGATCGGCTTGTAGGCCGCCGGGATCTCGTCGACGACACCGGAGTCCTTGCGGCACTCGACGCCCCTGGTCTGCTCCTCCAGGTCCCGCGTCGAGAACCTCCGCTTGGCCGCCGTACGACTCATCCGCCGGCCCGCCCCGTGGGAGGCGGAGTTGAAGGCAGCCTTGTTGCCGAGGCCCTTCACGATGTACGTGCCGGTCGCCATCGAGCCGGGGATGATCCCGAGCTCGCCGCCACCGGCGCGGATCGCGCCCTTCCGCGTGACCAGCAGGTCCATGCCGTCGTACCGCTCCTCCGCCACGTAGTTGTGGTGGCAGCTGATCTCCTGCTCGAAGGAGACCTTCGCCTTCCGGAACTCCTTGCGGAGGACCTCCTTCATGAGGCTCATCATCACGGCGCGGTTGTACTTGGCGTACTCCTGCGCCCAGTACAGGTCATTCCGGTACGCGGCCATCTCCGGGGTCGCCGCAAGGAAGACCGCGAGGTCCCGGTCGACCAGCCCCTGGTTGTGGGAGAGCCCCCGCGCGACGCCGATGTGGTGTTCGGCCAGCTGGTTGCCGATGCCTCGGGATCCGGAGTGCAGTGTGAGCCACACTGCACCTTCCTGATCGATATTGACTTCCTGGTGATGATTTCCCGAGCCAAGTGTCCCCATTTGTCGCAAAGCTCGGTCCCGCCGGAACTTCACCGCGTCCGCGACGTAGTCGAACCGTTCCCACAGGTCCCCGAAGCCGGACTCCCCGAAGCCGTACAGCCGCGACGGGTCCACTGCCTCGCGGTGCATCCCCGCGCCCACCGGGATCGCCTGCTCGATGCGGGAGCGGAGCTTCGAGAGGTCGCCCGGGAGGTCGTTGGCCGTGAGGGAGGTCTTCACCGCCGACATGCCGCAGCCGATGTCGACGCCGACCGCCGCCGGGCAGACCGCGTCCTTCATGGCGATGACCGAGCCGACCGTGGCGCCCTTGCCGTAGTGGACGTCCGGCATCACCGCCAGACCCTTGATCCACGGGAGCCCCGCCGTGTTCTGCAGCTGACGCATCGCGCTGTCCTCGACCGACGCCGGATCCGTCCACATCCGGATCGGGACGTTCGCCCCAGATACCTCTACATACGACATATGACGTCAATCCCCCGGAAACCACAGAAAACAACAGGAAGTTCGGAATACGCAAAAAGCCTCGCTCAACATCCCAAAGCAGTCAGGGAACCGGCGCCGGCACCAGCGTGTGCGATAGACATTGTGTCCATCCGTGCCCAAGTCGCGGCAACGGATTTTCCCAAGGGGACAAGGGAGCCAGTGGACGTGGAGCGCAAGGCGGTACGCCGACGAGTCCTGCCCGGCATCGCGATGGTCACCGCCCTCGCGGCCGGCGTGACCGGTCTCGCAGGGTGCACCGACGGCAACGGCATCGGCATCACCAGCGACCAGAAGGGCGGCGGGAGCACCGCCGCGCCCGCCCAGCCCGGCAAGTACCGCAGCCTGCCCCAGCCATGCAAGGCCGCCGACGCCAAGCGGCTCAAGGCCATGCTCCCGGCCACCGACTCCCTCACCACCGAACAGCGCGAGCGGCTCTACGCCGGGACCGCGGACCCCTCCTTCGACGGCGACCGGCACGTCGGCTGCCGCTGGAGCGCGCAGGCGCCCGAGGGGACCCTGCTGCTGTCGGTGGTCTTCGAGCGCGTGGTCTCGTACGACCGCGCCGCCGCGAGCGACGACGACAAGGCGCACAAGGTGTTCGTGCGCCGGCTGACGGACGCCCACCTGCCGTTCCCCGGTCCGGTGACCACCCCGAGCGGATCCCCGGGCGGATCCCCGGGCGGGACGCCCAGCGGATCCCCGGCCGCGCCCCCCGCGAGCCCGTCCGCGAGCCCGCCCGCGAACCCGTCCGCGAGCCCCGGTACCGAAGCGCCCGCCTCCCCGTCCGCCTCCGCCTCGCCCTCCCCCACCACCCCGCCCGAGCTCGGCTCGCGGGTGCTGGAGGAGCTCGGCAACGAGGCGTACCTGGACGACAAGCTGAGCGCGGCCGGGGCGAGCGCCGCCCAGTCGCGCACCGTGCGGATTGTGTTCCGTACCTCGAACGTCCTCGTCACCGTCGAGTACAGCGTGCAGCCCTCCGCCCCCGGCTCGATCCCCTCAAGTGCGGAAACGCAGGACAAGGCGCGCCAGTTGGCGCAGGCCCTGGCCGAGCGTTTCAACGAGTGACGGCCCTGCCGCGAGGGGGCGTACGGGGCCTGCGTGACGGCGCGCACAGCAGGCGGGCGCCCGGTCGGGCTACCGTTGCCCGGGTCCCGCGCCCGTAAGAAGACCCCACGAAGACCCCAACGTCTGAAGGAACCATGCACCGATCAGCCTCGCGCCTCACCCGCGTTCTCGCCTGCGCAGCCGTCGTCCCGGTGGTCCTCGCCGCCGCCGGCTGCTCGTCCGACTCGGGGAAGTCCTCGGGCACGGAGTCCGGCAAGAAGTCCTCGGCCTCCTCGTCCGCCAAGCCGAGCGGCGGGAAGACTCCGGCCGCGCTCGAGAAGGTGGCGTTCGCGAAGCTGCCCGACCCCTGCAAGTCGATCGCGGCGAAGAGCATAGAGTCCTTCGTTCCCGAGGCGAAGGAGAAGAACGGTACGGCCGCGAAGTCGAACGACCTCGCCAACCGCGCCAGCTGCTCCTGGAACGGCCTCCAGACGGACGGCACCAAGGGTTCGCAGTACCGCTGGCTCTCCGTCTCCATGGTCCGCTACGACTCGCACGCCTCGCTCGGCAGCGGTGACAAGCGCGCCGAGGAGCAGTACAACAAGCAGATCGAGCTGGCGAAGACCGCCGAGGGCGCGCACGACGTCAAGGTGGAGCAGGCCGGCGGGGTCGGCGACCAGGCTTCGTCGGTCGCCTACGGCGTGAAGAAGGACGTGGACTTCCTCAACACCACCGTCGTGGTCCGCACGCACAACGTGGTCGTCACGCTCGACTTCAACGGTGCCGCGTACGAGGGTGCCGGCGCGCCGGACCAGGCGAAGCTGCTCCAGGACGCCATCGCGGCGGCCCGTGAGACGGTGGCTTCGGTCGACTCCGCGAACAAGGGTGACGCCGCTCCCGAGCAGGCTCCGTCGGGTTCCGCTTCGCCTTCCGCTTCCGCTTCGCCGTCGGGTTCGGGTTCCGCGATGTAGTGGGTGGCGGGCGGTAGGGGGCCCTCGGGGACGGGTGACGCGAAGTCACCCGTACGCTGTGCCTGCCGTAGCTCGACAAGGGGCTCGACAAGGGGAGGGGATCGCGGGTGGCCGCGATGCAGCTGACTCGTACGCACCGGATACTCATCGGTGTCGTGGTCGCCGGTGCCGTGGTCATCGCGGGCATCGGTTTCGCGGGTTCGTACTCCGCCGTGCGCGCGCTCGCGCTGCAGAAGGGCTTCGGCAGCTTCTCGCTGGTGTTCCCGATCGGCATCGACGCGGGCATCTGCGTGCTGCTGGCGCTGGATCTGCTGCTGACGTGGATCCGGATCCCGTTCCCCTTGCTCCGCCAGACGGCGTGGCTGCTGACGGCGGCGACGATCGCGTTCAACGGCGCGGCGGCCTGGCCGGACCCGCTGGGCGTGGGCATGCACGCCGTGATCCCGATCCTGTTCGTGGTCACGGTCGAGGCGGCCCGGCACGCGGTGGGCCGGATCGCGGACATCACCGCGGACCGGCACATGGAGGGCGTGCGCATCACGCGCTGGCTGCTCTCCCCCGTCCCCACCTTCAAGCTGTGGCGCCGGATGAAGCTGTGGGAGCTGCGTTCCTACGAGCAGGCGGTCGGCATGGAGCAGGACCGGCTGATCTACCAGGCGCGGCTCCAGGCGCGGTACGGCCGGGCGTGGCGGCGCAAGGCCCCGGTGGAGGCGCTGATGCCGCTGCGGCTGGCGCGGATCGGGGTGCCGCTGTCGCAGACGGCTCCGGAGGGGCTGGCGGCGGCGGGCATCGACCCGGCGCTGCTGCCCCCGGCCGTCCTGGCCACGGCGATGGCCGCCCCCGCGCTGGAGGCGGCGTCTCAGGAGGCCCCGCAACCGCAGACGCCGGACCAGGCGCAGGCGCAGGCCCAGGCCCAGGCCCAGGCCGCGCAGCTGACCCAGGCCCAGGCCGCGCAACCGGCCCCGCAGCCGGAAGGCGCCCCCGGCCCGCTGCCCGCCGTCACGCACGCCCCGCCGCCCTTCGCGGTGGACCCGACGGCCATGCCCGCCGCGCACAACAGCGCCTGGTTCGCGGCGCCGCTGGCCCCGCAGGCCGCGTACAAGGGCGAGTACAACCCCCAGTACGTGGAAGGCCTGGAGCCGATTCCGGTCATGGCCCCGACGGGCCCGGAGCAGGACCAGGAGCAGCAGGGCCCGGCGCAGGAACAGCTGCCGGACCCGGCGGCCGTGCCCGCTCCCCGCGCGCAGGGGGAGGCTCCGGCGGCCGTGGACGACATCGACGAGGTGAAGTTCGCGGAGGCGGCGTACGAGGTCTTCCGGACGTACATCGAGGAGAACGGCAAGGTTCCGAGCCCGGAGCAGGTCGACATATACCTCTCGGACCGGCACGGCATCGCGCACCCGCGCAGCTTCACCACGATCAGCCGGCTGATGCCGGAGCTGAAGCAGCGCTACCAGCGCGACCTGGAGAACGAACACATCGCGTAGGCCGGGACGACCCGCGACGCGCAAGGGCCCGCACCCCCGAGGGGTGCGG
>NZ_JBHWBP010000105.1:0-22354 GCF_042735575.1 Streptomyces sp. NPDC059564
CGTCCACTCCGGCGATCAGCCCCTGCCCGGGGAGGGGGCCGGGCTCGTCCAGCACGACGCGGGCGCGGAGTTCGTCCTGTATCGCGCGGGCCTCGGCTTCGTCGGCGGGGGTCTTCACAGTCGTCATAGGGTGCGAGGGTAGCCTGGCGATCATGTTCGTCATGGAGCTCACCTACACCGCGCCCGTCGAAGCCGTCGAAGAGGAGATGGACGCCCACATCGCCTGGCTGGACGGCTACTACGCGTCCGGCGTCTTCCTCGCGTCGGGGCGCAAGGTCCCGCGCGAGGGCGGCGTGATCATCGCCGCGGGCGTCTCGCGCGCCGAGGTCGAGAAGATCGCGGCCGAGGACCCCTTCACGGTGGCGGGCGTCTGCGAGTACCGCATCACCGAGTTCATCGCCACGAAGACCTCCTCGGACCTCGCGACGGTCCGCGAGACCCTCCCGGCGTAGCCCGCCCGGCGTGACCCTCCCGCCGGGCCGCCCGGCGGGCGCAGACGCCGCAGACACTCCGACACCCCTGGAGGTGCCCGTGCAGCCCCGTCCCGCGCTGGCGGAGGACATCCCCGAGCTGATACGCCTGCGCGCCGTGGCCCTGGAGTCCCTCGGGACGGATCCGGGCCCCGGTGACGCCCCCTGGCGGGAGGTGGCCGACGCCTGGTTCCGCGAGCGGCTGACCTCCCGGTCCGACGTGCGCTGCCTCGTGGTCGGCGGTGGTCCCGGCGAGCCCCTGCTGGCCACCGGCATGGCCTGGATCACGTACCACCTGCCCGGGCCCCGGCAGCCCGACGGCCGCCGCGGCTACCTCGACGGGATCGTCACCGACGCCGCGGCCCGCGGCCGGGGCCACGGCCGCCGGATCGTCGACGGGCTGACCGACTGGCTGGGCGGCCTCGGCGTCCACCTCGTCCAGCTGCACGCCAGCGCCGACGGGGAGCCCGTGTACCGGGCCGCCGGGTTCACCGACGCCCGCTACCCGGGGATGGACCTGTTCATCGGCCCGGCTGCCTGAGCGGCTCCAGCCGGGCCACCCGCCCCTTCTCCCCGGCCGCCCAGCAGCCCCCGTCCGCCGTGCAGTCGACGGTGTCGAAGGAGCCCGCGTCCAGGGCCCGCCAGGTGCGGCCCGCGTCCGTGGTGACGTCCGTTCCGGTCGGGCCGACCGCCAGGGCCGTGGAGCGCGCGTACGGGAACCAGGCCGCGCCCGAGCGGTAGGCGGGCGGCGGGGTGGCGGCCTGGCTCCAGCTGCGGCCGGAGTCGGCGGAACGGGCCGCGGCCCGGGGCGAGGCCTGGTCGGCGCGGTAGTCGCCGCCGACCGCGAGGCCCGTCGTAAGGTCGCGGAAGGCCAGGGCGAAGACCCCGCGCGCCGGGTCCCCGGCCGGGAGGGTGGCGTCGGCGACCCGCCAGGTCAGGCCCCGGTCCGCGGAATGCAGCACCCGGGCGACCGGGCCGCCTCCCGTGGCCAGCCAGACGTCGCGCGGCCCCGAACCCACCAGGCACTGCCCGCTCGCCGCGAAACCGGCCTCGCCGGGCAGCGCCGCGGGCATCCCGGAGTCGGGCAGCACCCGCCAGGCGCGGCCGCCGTCGTCCGTGGCCAGGATGCGGAACTTCCCGTCCACCGGGTCGCTCATCGCCAGCCCGTGGCGGGCGTCGAGGAAGGTGACGCAGTCGTAGAAGGCCCGCGGGTCGGGGTTGCGGAAGGCCTCGGTCCAGGTGGCGCCGCCGTCCTCGGTGCGCAGGATCCGCGAGGCCGCCCCCTCCCCGATGGACAGGGCCACCGCCCGGCGCGCGTCGAAGGCCTCGATGTCGCGCAGTTCCAGCCCTTCGGCGGCGGCCCCGGGCGGCGACACGTCCTGCCAGGTGCGGCCGCCGTCGCCGGTGCGCAGCACGGTCCCCTTGGAACCGGCGACCCAGGCCGTGCTGCGGCTGACGGCCGCGAGCCCCCGGAAGCGGGAGTCCTTGCCGGTCGCCTTGAGCGCCCAGCCGACGCCCCGTAATCCCGCGCGGCCCGCCTCGGCCTCCGCGCCGCCGCCGTCCGCCTGCGCCGGCGCTGCCACCAGCCCCACCAACAGGGCCGCCGCGCACATGCCCACTCCCAGAAGTCTCATGGCGCCGGAAGCTAACGCACCCCACATTCACCGTCCAGAGTGCGTCCCCCGGGCGGCCCGTTGGGCCTGTGGAGTGAGCGGTTACCAGCCTTATTGCGATCACTCCGGGGTCTGCGGAACCGAGCGGGCGCCCCGCTCCCGCACCCGCCTCCCCCTCACTCTGTGCGATCACACAGGGGAGATCAGGCCAATCGGTGACACAGCTCACGTCATCCGCCGTGCACGGATTTGCCGATTCCGGCGTCTATCCGGTTGCCGGACTCCACCCCAGAGCCCGGCAGCAGATCCGCCGCAAGGGAGTGAGCCTTGATCACTGTCATCGAGCAGGCCGTGCAGGCCCGACTGGTCGCCACCGCGCCGAAGGTCGAGACCGTGCCCGTCACCCTCTGCTACGACCGTGCGGATCCGTTCGCCGTCCGCATGTCCTTCCCCGCCCTGGCCACGCTGGAGGGCGTCGAGGTCTCCTGGACCTTCGCCCGCGAGCTGCTGATGTCCGGACTGCGGCACCCGGCCGGATGCGGGGACGTGCGCGTGCGCCCGTACGACGGCGACCGGACCACGGTCGAGTTCCACGCGCCGGAGGGCGTCGCGATCGTGCTGATGATGACGGCCGAGCTCCAGCGCTTCCTGGAACGGGCTTCCACCGTCGTCCCGCCGGGGCTGGAACACATGTACCTCGACATGGACCAGAGCCTGGACGAGCTGATGCGCGGCTCCCGCTGACCCTCCCACCCGGCCCCGGGCCGTTCCCCACTGAGCACGCCGCACGGTGTGCTCGGCGGGGAACGGCCTTTATTCGTTTGCGGCGCCCGCCGGCCGCCCGTAGTTTCGTTGATGCCCCATCGCCGCCGAAACGGAGCAGGACATTGCTCGTCTGAGGTCCGAGACACCGACCGCCACCGCACCCGTGTGACACCCATCGGCCGGCTGTCTCCCCGCGTTGCATTCACCACTCACGCAACCTGGAGGCCTCCATGAGTCATCCCCCTGCTTTTCTCACCTGCTCCGCCCTTTCCTTCGACTGGCCCGACGGAACCCCCGTCTTCGACGGCTTCCAACTGGCCGTCGGCCCCGGCCGTACCGGCCTGATCGGACTCAACGGCTCCGGCAAATCGACCCTGTTGAAGCTCGCGGCGGGTGAACTGACCCCGACCGGGGGCCAGGTCTCCATCGCCGGGACCATCGGCCACCTCCCGCAGAACGCCACCCTGGACACCGCCCTACGTGTGGACGAGGCACTCGGCATCCGCACCGCCCGCGCGGCCCTGCACGCCATCGAGGCGGGCGAGGCCACGGAGGCCAACTTCACCGCCGTGGGCGACGACTGGGACGTGGAGGAGCGGGCCCTGGCCACGCTCGACCAGCTCGGACTCGCCCGGATCGGTCTCGACCGCACCGTCGGCGAGCTGTCCGGCGGCGAGTGCGTCCTGCTGCGGCTGGCGGCCCTGCTGCTGGCCCGTCCGGACGTACTGCTGCTCGACGAGCCCACCAACAACCTGGACCTCAAGGCCCGGCGCCGCCTCTACGCGGCGGTCGAGTCCTGGTCCGGGGTGATGGTCCTGGTCAGCCACGACCGGGAACTGCTGGACCGGGTCGACCAGATCGCCGACCTGCGCGACGGTGAAGTCCGCTGGTACGGCGGGAACTTCACGGACTACGAGCGGATGCTCGCCGCCGAGCAGGAGTCGGCCGAGCGGATGGTCCGGGTCGCCGAGGCCGACGTGCAGCGCCAGAAGCGCGAACTGGCCGAGGCCCAGGTCAAATTGACCAAGCGCAAGCGGTACGGCCAGAAGATGAACGACACCAAGCGCGAGCCGAAGATCGTCATGGGTGCCCGCAAGCGCGCCGCCCAGGAATCGGCGGGCAAGCACCGCATCATGCACGCCGAGAAGCTGGCGGACGCCCGCGAGCGGCTGGACCAGGCGGCGGAGGCCGTCCGCGACGACGCCGAGATCCGGATCGAGCTGCCCGCGACCCTGGTTCCGCCGGGCCGGCGCGTCCTGACCCTGCGCGATCTGTGCCTGGCCCACGGGGCTTCGGCGCCGGGCGAGTGGGAGGTCCGCGGTCCGGAGCGGATCGCCCTGGTCGGCGGCAACGGCTCGGGCAAGACCACCCTGCTGCGGACCCTCGCGGGGCTGCTGCCGCCCGCGTCCGGTGAGGCGGTGGCGCACGTACCGGCGCGCTTCCTGCCGCAGCGGCTCGACGTACTGGACGACGGGCGTTCGGTGGTGGAGAACGTGGCGCGGTTCGCCCCGCAGGCCACGAACAACGTGATCCGGGCGCGGCTCGCGCACTTCCTGTTCCGGGGCGCCCGGGCGGACCGGGCGGCCGGGACCCTCTCGGGCGGCGAACGCTTCCGGGCCACGCTGGCGGCGCTGCTGCTGGCGGAGCCGGCTCCGCAGTTGCTGATGCTGGACGAGCCGACGAACAACCTGGACCTGGCGAGCGTACGGCAGCTCTCCGGAGCCCTGGAGGCGTACGAGGGCGCGCTGCTGGTGGCGAGCCACGACGTGCCGTTCCTGGAATCGATCGGCATCACCCGCTGGCTGCTGCTCGACGGAACCCTGCGTCCGTCCTCGGCGGAGGAGGTCCGGCAGTCGCTGTGGCACGGCTGAACGGACAGCCGGGCGGCGCGACGGGTTCCTGCCGGGTTCACACACGGAGCCGAAGCGTTGACGCTGCGTGCCCAGGTCCCGGCCGTCAAGGCGGGAGCGGCGGACCACCTTCTGGCGTGATTCTCACCTTTCTCAAGCCCCTGGGCACCCCCTCCAAATGCATAGATAACGGGACGTAGCCGGACGCAGTGAGGGGTGGGGCTTGGCTGGCCTTGATGTCGCGCTTAACCTACGACTCCGTAGGCTACGGAACCGTAGGTAATTCGCTTTGTCCCCAGGAGCACCCGTGACGATCACCTCTCCCCACCTCGGCAGCTCGGAGGCGTGGACCGACGCCAAGCTGCTGTTCGCGCTGGAAGAGGTGGTCGAGAAGGAACTCAACCGCCATCTGAAGGTCACCAAGGACTGGATGCCCCACGAGTACGTCCCGTGGAGCGACGGCCGGAACTTCCCGGGCTTCTTCGAGGACGGCGAAGCCTGGGACCCGCAGCAGTCCAAGGTCACCGACATCGGCAAGATCGCGCTGGTCGTCAACCTGCTGACCGAGGACAACCTCCCCAGCTACCACCACGAGATCGCGAGCCTTTTCGGCCGCAACGGCGCGTGGGGCACCTGGGTGCACCGCTGGACCGCGGAAGAGGGCCGGCACGGCATCGTGATGCGCGACTACCTGCTGGCCTCGCGCGCCGTGGACCCGGACAAGCTGGAAGCGTTCCGGATGCAGCACATGTCCGAGGGCTTCGAGTCCGACAACAGCCACTCGATGCTGCACTCCGTGGCGTACGTCGCCTTCCAGGAGCTCGCGACCCGCATCTCGCACCGCAACACCGGCCACCAGTCCGGTGACCCGGTCTGCGACCGGATGCTGGCGCGCATCGCGCAGGACGAGAACCTGCACATGGTCTTCTACCGCAACCTGCTGGGCGCGGCCTTCGAGCTCGCCCCGGACCTGACGATGTCGGCCGTGCGCGACGTGGTCGTCAACTTCCGGATGCCCGGACACGGCATGCCCGGCTTCGAGCGGATGGCCGCGCAGATGGCGATCGGCGGGGTCTACAACCTGCGGATCCACCACGACGACGTGCTGAGCCCCGTGATCCGCTTCCTCAAGATCATGGACATCGACGGGCTGGGCCCCGAGGGCCAGAAGGCCCAGGAGGAGCTCGGGCTCTTCATGAACGGCCTGGACTCCGAGGCCCGCAAGTTCGACGAGCGCCTCGCCGCCCGCGCCGCGCGCCTGGCCGCCCGCAAGGGCTGACGCCGACCGACCGTACGCAGTGAAGCCCTGGCGGACTCTCCCGCCAGGGCTTCACCGCGTCCCGGCCCTGCTCAGCCGCGGGGGCGCAGGGCCTGGCGCTCCGTCTCCGAGAGGCCGCCCCAGACCCCGAACCGCTCGTCGTTGGCCAGGGCGTACTCCAGGCACGCCACCCGCCCCTCGCACGCCCCGCACAGCCGCTTCGCGTCCCGGAGCGAGGACCCCGGCTCCGGGAAGAAGAACGACGGGCCCGTCTGGGCGCACAGGGCGAGGTCGTACCAGGCGGGGGCTGTGGTGGCAGTGGTGTTCATCGACATGCCGCCGATCCTGCTGCGGCCCGATGGACGTCCGATCAACAGGTCATCAACACACCACCACAGCACCCAGCCAACGGGCGAGGACGGCGAAGTCGTCCGGCGTGAGCCCGGTGCGGGGCTCGACGCGGTGCAGCAGGACGGGCGCCGGGTGGTGGGTGGCCGCCCAGGCCCGGTCGGCGGGGGTGATCTCGTCGTCGACCCAGGCGAAGGGCCGGCCGGCGGCCCGGGCGAGGAGGGGGCGGGTCTTCCAGTGCAGGCCGCCCCGCCCCTCGTCCTCGGAGGGCTCCGGCCAGTCGGCCACCGGCAGCCGCGGCAGCCCGATCCGCGGCGCGATGACCTCGTTGGCCTCGTCCCCCCAGGTCGTGGCCCATACCAGGTCGCACGGCAGCGCCAGCAGCCGGGGGCCGTGCGACGGGTCGAGCCTGGCCAGCAGGGGATGGCCCTCGGCGGACGCGACGGGGTAGTCCGTGCCTCCGAAGGGGATCAGGGGGCCGTCGACGTCGAGGAAGAGCAGGGGGCGCGGCCAGGAGGACGTCATGGACCGAGCCTAGCCAGGGACCGCCCGTGGTTCGTAGGGGCGGTGGGGGTCAGTCCTCGTGCTTGGCGCGGCTCGGCTGTACGCGCTTGGGCTCGCCCGGCATCTTCGGGTAGTCCGGCGGGTACGGCATGTCCCCCAGGCCGTGGTCGTGCTCGTCCCTGGCCGCGAGTTCCAGCACGGCGTCCAGGACGAAGGCGTGCTCGTCCATGTCGGCATGCAGGTCCCCCACCTCCGCGAAGCGCGCCGGCATGGTCACGATGTCGAAGTCGCGCGGCTCCGCGTCGTCCACCTCCTCCCAGCGCAGCGGCGCCGAGACCGGGGCGTGCGGGCGCGGGCGGACGGAGTACGCCGAGGCGATGGTCCGGTCGCGCGCGGTCTGGTTGTAGTCGACGAAGATGCGCTCGCCCCGCTCCTCCTTCCACCAGGCGGTGGTGACCTTGCCGGGCATCCGCCGCTCCAGCTCCCGCCCCAGCGTGATCGCGCACCGCCTGACCTCGGTGAAGGTCCAGCGCGGGGCGATCGGCACGAAGACGTGCAGCCCGCGCCCGCCCGAGGTCTTGGGCCAGCCGCGCAGGCCCAGCTCCTCCAGCAGTGCCCGCAGTTCGTGGGCGGCCGCCACCGCGTCGTGGTAGTCGGTGCCCGGCTGCGGGTCGAGGTCGATGCGCAGCTCGTCGGGCCGGTCGGTGTCCTCGCGGCGCACCGGCCAGGGGTGGAAGGTGAGACAGCCCAGATTGGCGGCCCACAGGACGGCGGCGGGCTCGGTCGGGCAGATCTCGTCGGCCGTGCGACCGCTGGGGAAGGCGATGTGGGCGGTCGGAATCCAGTCGGGGAGGTTCTTCGGGGCCCGCTTCTGGAAGAAGGACTCGCCCTCCACCCCGTCCGGGTACCGCTCCAGGGTGGTGGGCCGGTCGCGCAGCGCGCGGGTGATCCCGTCCGCGACGGCGAGGTAGTACTCGGCGACGTCCCTCTTGGTGAGGCCGCGCTCGGGGAAGTACACCTTGTCCGGGCTGGACAGCCGTACCGTCCGCCCACCGGCTTCGAGCTCGATCGCAGCACCCGCAGCACCCATGTGCGCCACGGTAGGCGGGCTCGGCCGGGTGCGCACACCGGGCGGGTCCGGACGTACCACCGCAGAATCGGTGACATGGATCTGCCGGTGATGCCCCCCGTGAAACCGATGCTCGCCAAGTCCGTCGCGAAGATCCCGCCCGGCATGCAGTACGAGGCGAAGTGGGACGGCTTCCGCGCCATCGTGCACCGCGACGGCGACGAGCTGGAGATCGGCAGCCGCACCGGCAAGACGCTGACCCGGTACTTCCCGGAGCTCGTGGCGGCCCTGAAGGAGAACCTGCCGCCCCGCTGCGTGGTGGACGGGGAGATCGTGATCGTGCAGGGCGGGCGGCTCGACTTCGACCGGCTCACGGAGCGGATCCACCCCGCCGCGTCCCGCGTGAAACTGCTCGCCGAGACCACCCCGGCCAGCTTCGTCGCCTTCGACCTGCTCGCCCTCGGCGACGAGCCGCTGCTGGACACCCCGCTCAGCGACCGCCGTACCGCCCTGGCCAACGCCCTTTCCACCGCTCTGCCCCCCGTGCACCTCGCGCCCGCCACCACCGACCCCGCGCTCGCGCGGCAGTGGTTCGAGCGGTTCGAAGGCGCCGGGCTCGACGGGGTCGTCGCGAAACCCCTCGACCTCCCCTACCGGCCCGACGCGCGCCTGATGTTCAAGATCAAGCACGAGCGTACGGCGGACGTCGTCCTCGCGGGTTTCCGTTTCCACAAGAGCGGTCCGATTGTCGGATCGCTGCTCCTGGGCCTGTACGACGGCCACGGCGCGCTCCAGCACGTGGGGGTCTGCGCCGCCTTCCCGATGAAGCGCCGCGCCGAGCTGATCGAGGAGCTGGAGCCGCTGCGCATGCCCGACCCCGCGGGCCACCCCTGGGCGGCCTGGGCCGAGGAGTCCGCCCACGAGACCGCCCGGCTGCCGGGGGCGCAGAGCCGGTGGACGGGCAAGAAGGACCTGTCCTGGGTGCCACTGCGCCCGGAGCGGGTCTGCGAGGTGAAGTACGACCACATGGAGGGCGACCGGTTCCGGCACACCGCGCAGTTCTCCCGCTGGCGGCCGGACCGCGAGCCGGCCAGCTGTACGTACGACCAGCTGGAGGAGGTCGTCGGCTACGACCTCGCCGAGGTCCTCGGGACGGCCGGCTGACGGGCGAGGGCCTCAGCCCGCCGTCAGCTTCTCCCACTCGGCCCGGTCCGGACCCACCGCGTTCGGCTCGAAGTCCGGCCGGACCGCGAGCCAGCGCTTCACGCGGGCCCGGATCAGGGGGTGCGCGTAGGCCCGCGCGGGCTGCTCCACGAGGTGGCGGACCCTGGCCCGGGCCCGCATCACCTCCGGGTCCTCCAGCGCGCACTCGAACAGCGCGGCCGCCTCACGGGCCGTCCCCGTCCGCCCGGCCCGGGTGGCGAAGCGCTCCCCGATGGCCGCGTCGGCGACGACCTGGAAGTCGAACCAGGGCTTGAGCGTACGCACGGCCCAGTCCTGGTACCCGGCGGCGAAATCCGCGGTGCCGGGGTCCTGGTGCGCGGTCCGGGCCACCCGGTGGGCGGCCCACAGCGCGAGCGAGGTCCCCTGCCCCAGGGTCGGGTTCGTGTGCGTGAGGGCGTCCCCGATCGGGACCAGCCCGCTGACCACCGGCCCCCGCTCGTCCGCCAGGGCGCTCCACCGGTTGTCCAGGCTCGCGGTGGCCAGTACGCCGGACAGCGGTACGGCCCCCAGTTCCAGCCAGGCCGCGCCGGGCGGGAAGGCCCGGGCGGCGGCCTCGAAGACGACCGGTTCGCGCAGCGCCGAGCGGGTGGGGTCCTCGGTGTGCACGAACAGGGTCACGGCGAAGATCCCGTTGTCGGCGGGGAAGACCGCGCAGCCCGCGAAGCCGCCGCCGGTCACCGTCCACGGCCGGCGCGGCCCGTCCTGCACCCCGGCGGGCAGCCGGTACCAGCGGCAGAAGTAGGCCAGGCCGGTACGGTGCCGCTCCACGGTGCCCGGGCGGCAGCCGGCCGCCGCCAGCCAGCGCTCGGCGCCGCCCCGCCGGCCGCCCGCGTCCACGACGAGGTCGCCCTCGTACGCGCCGCTGTGCGTGGTCACCCCGGTGACGCGTATCCCGGGATCGTCCCCGGCCCCCGCCCCCACCCGCTGCCCCGAGACGGCGGTCAGTCCGCAGACCGGCTCCCCGTAGTGCACCACCGCGCCCGGCTCGGCGCGCAGGGCGGTGGCCAGCGCGCTCTCCAGCACGATGCGGCGGGCCTGGAGCATGACCAGGTCCTCGTCGCCGGGCCGGGCGGGCGGCCGTACGTCGAACCAGTCCAGCTCGTGCCGTTCGCGGGCGCCGAGCCGGAGCATCTCGGCGTGTACGTCGGGCAGCTCGGTGGCCAGTACCTTGCGGGCGGCGCCGAGCAGGGCGTGCGGCTGGGCCGCCTGGGGTACGGAGGGGCGGCGCCAGCCGAAGAAGTCCCGGTCCAGGGCGGTGCCGGGCGCCCGGGTGTCCCGCTCGAACAGCTCGGTGGTGTGCCCCCGCCGGGCGGCGAGCAGGGCGGCCGCGAGCCCCGCGACCCCTCCGCCGATGACCAGTACGTGTGTCATTGCGTCCCCCCGAGCCGACAGGCCGTACGACGATCAGACCGCCCAGAGCCTGCACGGACGGACCCTGACCGAAACCCGCACACCTGTCCGAGTCTCGCCCTCCGGCCGCGGTGCCGCCCCACGCGCCGCGCACCCGCCGAGGTTTGACAAACCGTCGAGGCGGACCGGCAAGTGACTCCTCCCCCTCCTAAAGGAAGGGGCTTCTCGCTATGCCGGGTTGGCGTTGCGACGGACCAGCCCGGCCCGTAGAACGTTGAGTGCTCCGACGACGTCGGCGTGGGCTTGGTGGCCGCAGCCAACGCAGTGGAACTGTTCCTGTGTGGGCCGGTTCTCCTTCGCGGTGTGCCCGCATTCGGGGCAGGTTCGGGAGGTGTTGCGGGGGTCCACGGCGATCACTTCCCGTCCGGCGCTTTCAGCCTTGGCGGTGAGGATCGTGAGGAACACCCCCCAACCGGCATCCATGATCGAGCGGTTGAGACCGGCCTTGGCAGCGGCCCCGTTGGGCAGGAAGCCGCCTGGCGTTACAGGGTCGGGCTTAGGCGCGGAAGCCTTGCTCATGTTGCGGATCTTAAGGTCTTCGTGCGCGATGACATCGTGCTCACGGACCAGACCGAGCGCGGTCTTGTGCGCGTGGTCGAGTCGCTGACGACGGACTTTCCCGTGCAGGGCTGCGACCTTCTCGACGGCCCGCCGGTGGTTGGCGGTCCGCTTGTCGCGGCGCACTCGCGGGAATCGGGCCAGTGCCTGCTGTGCGGCTTCGAGCTTCGCTGCAGCCTTGCGGGCATGGCGCGGGTTGGGGGCGTGCACGCCGTTGGAATCGGTGAGGAATGAGGCGATACCCAGGTCGATGCCGACCACGCTGCCGGTCGGCGGCAGGGGTTCGGGCAGGGCCTGCTCGGCAGTCAGCACGACGAACCACTTCCGGCCCTCACGTTTGACGCTGATGGTCTTGACCCTGCCGATCACCGGGCGGTGCCGGTTGACCTTGATGTGCCCGACGCCTTGGAGACGGACCCGCGTCTGCGGGTCGTGCGGGGTGGAATTCCAGCGGCAGCCATCGCCGTCCTTCGGGAACTCCACGGTGTCAAACCAGTTCACCCCCCGGAACCGGGGATAACCGGGGGTGTCGCCGGATTTAACCCGGCGGAAGAACGCGGCGAACGCTTTGTCCAACCGGCGCAAGGTGGCCTGCTGGCTGGAGAACGACCAGCGGCCCTGCCGCTCCAGGTCGAAGCCCCGGATCTCCTTGAGCTGCGCCGACTGCATCCCGTACCTGATGCTCGTCTTCGAGGCGTGCCGGTAGGCGTCACGCCGTTCCTGCAACGCCCCGTTGTAGAGAGAGCAGTGATCACGCAGCATCTCGCCCAGCACAATCTGCTGGCCGGCGGTGGGCCGCATAAGGAACTTGTATGCACGGATCACGACGGCCCCCTCCCGGGCAAGCTCGCTTGACCATACTACGCTTGGAGTATGTCACCACGCTGGGAACCAATCCCCGATATCCGCATGGGGCGTCACGTCACCTGCAACCTTCACGCACATTTGGTGTTCGTCACAAAATACCGGCGGGATGTTTTCGATGACGACATGCTCAAGCGGTGCGAGGAGATCATGCGGGAGGTGTGCGGCAACTTCGAGGTGGAGCTACGCGAGTTCAACGGCGAGGCTGACCACGTGCATCTGCTCGTGCACTACCCTCCGAAGGTCGCCCTGTCGAAGCTGATCAACTCCCTCAAAGGCGTCAGCTCCCGATACCTGCGGTCGGAGTACACCGGCAGGATCAACCGGATCGGGATGGGCTCCGTGTTCTGGTCCCGCTCCTACTTCGCAGGGTCCTGCGGCGGCGCACCACTGACAGTGATCCGCCAGTACATTGAGGGCCAGAAGCGGCCTAACTGACCGTCACCACGGAGGCGCAGAGACCTACGGAGTTTCGCGCCTCCGCGCCAAGGACACGTTTCCCTGCCCGGCTGAAGTCGGGGATACCCACACGAGATCACGGATGGAGCCATGGCTACCGAAGACCAGGACCGTGCCCGCGCCGAGGCGCAGGCCGTACGCGCCGTCCCGCGGCCCAACGCCGTCGTCGGCGTCGGGCTGATCGTGCTCGGCGACGACGGCCGCGTCCTGCTCGGCCAGGCGCACGACGGCCGGTGGGAACTGCCCGGCGGCAAGGTCGACCCCGGGGAGGGCTTCGAGCAGGCGGCCGCGCGCGAGCTCGCCGAGGAAACGGACCTGCGGGCCGCGCCCGAGGGCATCGAGATCCTCGCGGTGCAGATCGACGCGGCCTCCGGCCTGACCCGCCTGACGGCGGCCGCCGTCACCCGGTCAGCCGAGGGCAGCCCCACCGTCACCGAGCCGCACAAGATCGCCCGTTGGCGGTGGTTCGCCCCGGCCGAGGTCCCCTCCGCCCTGTACCCGCCCTCGGCCGCCGTGCTCCGCACCTGGCGCCCGGACCTCCCGATGCTGCCGCACGTGCCCTCGTACGACTACCCGACCGGCCCGGCCCCGACGGCTCCCGCGGCCCTGCCGAGCACCCCGTAGACCACCCCGGCGCCCGGGCGCCCCAGCACTCCGACCGCCGGCGGCCCCGCCGAGCACCCCTGCAGGACGCCCCGGCCTCCCGGCGCTCGGGCCGCCGCCCTCAGATCCTCACGCGGCGGCCGTGACCGCCGTGATGGCGGCCATCGCGGCCTGCATGTCACGGATGGCCGCGCGGACGCCCTCGCCCGCCCACTGCCCGGCGGCTATCTCCCCCATCCGCGGGGCCACCAGCCTGGCCGGCCGGTCCGGGAAGGCGAGCCGGTGCAGCTTGGCCGAATGCAGCAGGGCGATGAGGCCGGCCGTGCGCCCGTCGGGCTCGGCGCCCTCCAGGACCACGGCCCGCAGCCGCTCCCGCAGTTCCCGCTCCACGCTCCCGTCGGCCTCGGGGTAGCGGCGCTGCGGGAACACCCCGAGCACCTTGCGCACCTCCGCCCCGACGATGCCCCGCTCGCACAGGCTCTCCAGCGCGGCCCCGACCGCCTTGGCCTGGTCCTTCGCCAGCCAGTCCGTCACCCGCCGCTTGCTGCGGCCCCGCAGCCAGGCTTCGATCAGCGGGATCCTGCCGTCGAGCAGCCGCTCCCCCGTGGGCGCGGTACCGCGCACTTCCAGGTACCGCCCGGTCACCGACACCCGCTCCGCCATCACGAGTTCGAGGAGTATGCCGCCCGCGACGGCCCAGCCCGCCGCCATCCGCTGCCTCGCCACCCCCGACTCCTCGTCCAGGGACAGCAGCACGACTTCCTCCGCCAGCGTGATCGCCATGAGCGGTACCCCCCACCTAGCCCGTATGCAACGCCCTCACCAGGTAAGACGCCCGAAACCCGAGGGAAGTTCCCCGCCGCTACCCCCTCGGCACCAGCCGTGGCGCGAAGTTGCCCTCGCCCAGGTCCTCCGCCAGCAGCCGCTTCGCGATCGCGTCCGACGCCGCCCTCAGCTCGGCGCTGCGCGGCCTCCCCCGGTCCTTCTCCAGCTGGTCGCCGAGCCACTGCGCCCACGCCCCCGAGATCACCCCCGCCTCCCGCTCCCCCGCCGACGTGAGCGCGAAGAACCCGTTCTGCCGGGTCAGATAGCCCTCCTCCGTCATCCGGTCGAACACCGGCAGCAGCACCTCGGGCGGCACCGAGCGCCGCGACGAGATCAGACCGAGGCTGGCGTGGCCCACCGTCCGCGTCAGCAGGTCCACCTGCATGACGGCCCAGGCTCCCGCGATGTCCAGCCGCGTGTCGGAAGCGTCCACGATCCCGCGCGCCGTGGCCCGCCCCATGCCGCGCACGATCTTGCCGACCGCCAGCTCCAGCAGTTTGGCCGAATCCCCCGAGGCCGTGGCCGGCGAGCCGAAGCCGTCGCCCATGTCCGTGGACGCGGCCCGGGCGCTGTCGCGCAGGTGGACCTCCTTGAGGAAGAGCGCGACGACGAAGCCCACCAGTGCCACCGGCACCGTCCACAGGAACACCGTCTGCAGGGCCTCGGTGTACGCCGCGATGACCGGGCCCGCGGCCGCCGGTTCGAGCCCGTGCACCCCCTGCGGGCTCTGCGCGGCCGCGCCCAGCTCCGCCGGATCGGCCCCGGTGATCCGGGCGGCCTCCGCCACGCCCGCCTTCAGCGCGGGCTCCAGGCTGTTGGCGTAGATCGTCCCGAAGACCGCGGCCCCGAAGGCGCTGCCGAGCGTACGGAAGAAGGTGACGCCGGAGGTGGCCGTGCCGAGGTCGTGGTAGTCGACGGTGTTCTGCACGGCGATGGTGAGCACCTGCATGCACAGGCCGATGCCGGCACCCAGTACGAACATGTACAGCGATTCCAGCCAGGCGCCGGTCTGCGGCCCCATCCGCGACAGCAGGTACAGGCCGACGGCCATGACCGCGCTGCCCACGATCGGGAAGATGCGGTAGCGCCCCGTCTGGCTGGTGACGTTGCCGCTGAAGACGGACGCGATGAGCAGGCCGATGACCAGCGGCAGGGTCCGTACGCCCGAGACGGTGGCCGAATCCCCGTCCACGTACTGGAGGTAGGTCGGCAGGAAGGTCATCGCGCCGAGCATGGCGAAGCCGACGATGAAGCTGAGCACCGAGCACACCGAGAAGACGGGGTTGCGGAACAGCCGCATCGGCAGCATCGGTTCGGCGGCCCGCGTCTCCACCAGGCAGAACAGGGCCAGGGCCAGCGCCCCGCACACGAACAGGCCGATGATCACGCCGGAGTCCCAGGCGTACTCGTTCCCGCCCCAGCTCGTGGCCAGGATCAGCGCGCTGGCGCCGATCGCGACGAGGGCGATGCCCAGGTAGTCGATGACCGGCCGCCCGGCGGCCCGTACCGAGGGGATCGTCCTGGCGGCCGCGATGACCACCAGGATCGCGATCGGGACGTTGACGTAGAAGGCCCAGCGCCAGCTCAGGTGGTCGGTGAAGAGACCGCCGAGCAGCGGGCCGATCACCGTGGCGACGCCGAAGACCGCTCCGATCGCGCCCTGGTACTTGCCGCGTTCGCGCAGCGGCACCACGTCCGCGATCAGCGCCATCGAGGTGACCATCAGGCCGCCGGCGCCGATGCCCTGCAGGCCCCGCCACAGGATGAGCATGGTCATGTTGCCGGAGAGGCCGCACAGGAAGGAGCCGGTGATGAAGACGACCGCGGAGATCTGGAAGATGACCTTCCGGCCGAAGAGGTCGCCGAACTTGCCCACCAGCACGGTCGCGACGGTCTCCGCGAGCAGGTACGAGGTCACCACCCACGACATGTGGGCCGCCCCGCCCAGGTCCGCCACGATGGTGGGCAGGGCGGTGCCCACGATCGTCTGGTCGAGTGCGGCCAGCAGCACGCCCAGCATGATCGTGCCGAAGATGACGTTGCGCCGCCGCCGGTCGAGCACGGGGGGCGCCGCGGCTGGGGCGGGGGCAGTGGTCACTCTCGCACTGTCACAGCACGCCCCTCCCCCCGCATGCCGCAAGCCGCCGTACGGGTGAAACGGGGCGCGGGCCCGCCGAAGCGGCCGCACGGGCCCGCCGGCCCTGACGCGAGCCCCGCCGGCCCGGCCGCGAGCCCCGCCGGCCCGGCCGCGTGAGTCAGCGCAGGTACGCCAGACCCGGGTGCTCCGCCGTGTACCCCTCCAGCAGCCGCCGCGCCACGCCCACCGAGTCCACCAGCGGATGCAGCGCGAAGGCCTTCACCGCGTCGGCCCGGGCCCCGCTCGCGGCGGCCGCCAGGACCTCCCGCTCGACCGCCTTCACCGAGGTCACCAGCCCCACCGCGTGCAGCGGCAGCGGCGCCACGGACACCGGGTGGGGCCCGTTCGCGTCGACCAGGCAGGGCACCTCGATCACCGCCTCCGCGTCGAGCACCGACAGCGTGCCGCGGTTGCGGACGTTGAGGATCAAGGTGGCCCGCTCGTCCCGGGCGATGGCCCGCATCAGCGCGAGCGCGACCTTCTCGTACCCGCCGGACTCCAGGTCGCTGTCCTCGCGCGCCCCGGCACCGGCCACCTCGCGGTTCTCGGACATGTACGTGGCCTCGCGCTCGGCCCGCGTCCGGTCCCAGGCGGCCAGCGCCTCCCCGGCGGGCCCGCCCGCCCGGCCGGCCTCGGTGTAGAAGGCGCGCTGCTGGTCGCGCAGGAAGGCGCCGCGCGTCTGCTTCGCCTCCTGGTAGGCGCGGACGGTGTCCCGGTTGAAGTAGTAGTAGTGCAGGTACTCGTTGGGGATCGCGCCGAGCGAGCGCAGCCACTCGGCGCCGAAGAGGCGGCCCTCCTCGAAGGACTCCAGCGCCCCGTCGTCGGCCAGCAGCCGGGGCAGCTCGTCCCGCCCGCCGACGCGCAGGCCGCGCACCCAGCCGAGGTGGTTGAGGCCGACGTAGTCGATCCAGGCGTCCTGAGGCCGGGCGCCGAGCAGCCGGGCGATCCGGCGGCCGAGCCCGACCGGCGAGTCGCAGATCCCGATGACCCGGTCGCCGAGCACCTCGGCCATCGCCTCGGTGACCACCCCGGCCGGGTTGGTGAAGTTGATGACCCAGGCGTCGGGGGCCGTACGGGCGATCCTGCGGGCGATCTCCCGCACCACGGGAACGGTCCGCAGGCCGTAGGCGATCCCGCCCGCGCCGACCGTCTCCTGGCCCAGCACTCCCTCGGCCAGGGCGATCCGCTCGTCGGCGGCGCGCCCCTCCAGCCCCCCGACGCGGATGGCGGAGAAGACGAAGTCGGCCCCGCGCAGGGCCTCGTCCAGGTCCCCGGTGGCGGTGACGGCCGGGGCGTCCGCCGCTCCGGAGGCCGCGGCCTGGCCGGCCAGCACCCGGGCCATGGCGGTGAGCCGGCCGGGGTCCTCGTCGTAGAGCGTCACGTGGGTCACCCGCCCCTCGGCGCGGTCCCCGAGGAGTGCTCCGTAGACGAGCGGGACGCGGAATCCGCCCCCGCCGAGGATGGTCAACCGCACGCCCCTGCCGCCCTTCGCCGTCACGACCGTTGCCACGGACCACGGACGGGGCCGCACCGGGGGAACCCCGGCACCACCCCGGCACCGCATCCGGTGCCACGATCGGTGACATCCACGGGATGACACGGATCGTGGCACGTGTGCGCCTCGGCACACGCTTCAGGGGCCCAGTGTCCCCCGCCCGGTCAGTGCCCGAGCGACGGCACGGCCCTCAGCCGCGCCCCCTGCTGCTGCGGGAACCCGCCGCCACCGCGCACGGGACCCGACGGCAGGCCCTGCGGGGCGGAGAGCACCAGGGTGATCCGGGTGAGCCCCATGCCGTCCAGCATTCGGCTTGATTCCGCCACCATCCGGCACCGCACCACGCCCCATCCGGGGTCGGGGTGACGGACCGTCCGGACGGCGCCGTCCCGCTCGGCGGCGCCTTCCCCGTGGGTGCTCAGCCAGTGCGGGACCCCGTACCGGTAGGCGGCCTCCATGAACGGGTCACGGGCCACCTCCTGGCGGATGCTCCGCAGACCCTCGTCCTCCGGGGCCGCGGAGAGCGCGCTCGCGAACTGGGCCAGCAGCGGTACGCACCAGGCCGGTTCGTGGTCCTCCAGCACGGCCGCGGCGTCCGGGTGGAACAGCACGAAGCGCAGGAAGTTGTCGTCCGGCAGGGCCGTCGGATGCGGCCGGACCGACTGGAAGAGCCGGTCGAAGGCCGAATTGGTGAGGGCGACGTCCCAGCGGTGGTCCACCAGGAAGCTCGGGTAGGGAACGGCCTCCATGAGGGCGGCGTAGTCGCACAGGTAGTCGCGCTGGGCCGGATCCTGGGGCAGCCGGTTCTCCTCGGCCGCGCGCCAGGTGGGCGGCGGGTCCCGGTCGACCATGACCCGGAACAGCCAGAAGCACTGCCGCTCGCTCATCTCCAAGGCCTCGGCCAGGGCGAGGAGTTTGCGGTCCGTCCACTCCTTGACGAGCCCGCGCTCCCAGTTTCCGTACGCACGTACGCTGATGCGCAGCCGTGACGCGAGGTCTTCCTGGCTCAGGCCCAGTTCCTCGCGGCGCTGGCGCAAAATCTCCTTGCGCCGCTCCGACCGCACTGCGCCACGGACGGACTCCTCGCCCGCCAGGCGTTCCTCACCGGCTCGGACGAGGCCATCAGACGGGCCCACCGCTGCGAGATGTGGCACCGAGAGCTCCCCCTCCTCACGGTCTGGATCTTCATTTCCGTGTGGCGATCCTGCTACCGACTTCATTCGAGTGTCAACTATTGTGGCAATTCCAGCCTCGCGACAGCTCATTCCCGCCACAGCTGTGGCAAGTTCTAGCTCTCCCGTGGCAGACCGGATAGATTCCCTGAGGCCGACCACGTGCCCACTGACCTCGCGCGATCTAGGAGAACCACTGGTGACAGACGGCTTCCCGGCTCCCGTCGCGGTGGCCAACGCGCCCCTGGCAGCGACCGTCACGCGGGTCGCCGAACTCGCGAACAAATTGGGCCGCACCCGGAACCAGGTATTCGACCTGCGCAGGCTCTCCGAAGCATCCGGGGTCCCCACGGACGTGATCAAGACCCTGCTCGACGGCCGCCCCGCCGGCGAGCCCGATCTCCAGGCGCGTTTCCTCCAGCGCCTCGACCTGCTCCGGCGGACGCGCGTGAAGCCCAACGGCCGCCGCTACACCCAGCAGGAGATCGCGGACGGCGCGGGCATGTCCCGGCAGCAGGCGGGCGCCCTGATCAACGGCGACCGCCGCCCCACCATGGAGCACTGTGACGCCATCCAGCGCTTCTTCGGCGTGCACGCGGGCTTCCTCACCGCCCACGACGCCGACGCCCTCACCGACGCGCTCCAGCGGACCGAGCAGCAGCTGCTCCAGGACTTCGCGGCGCGCGAACGGCAGACCGTGACGGCGGAGGCGGCTTCGGCGGGTGATCCGCTGGCGAGACTCCTGCAGAACCACGGTGTGCGGGGCATCGCCTGGCGCGCCGCCCAACTGCCCAGCGACAAGCACCGGGACAAGGTGACCGAATGGCTGGACATGCTTCTGGAAAGTGTCAAACCGAACGAATCATGACCCAGTCGAAAGTCTGGATCTGATCCTTGAGTCCTGATCCGGATCCGCGCCGACGGGGAGAACGGTGAGCATAGGCAGAGCGCAGCGGCGGTTGTGCGGGGAACTGGTGGCCGGCATCAAGCTGCCCGCCCCCGTCGAGCCCCTGGACCTCTACGCCGCCCTCTGCGAGGGCATGAGCAGACACCGCGGGCGCCCGGTGGAGTTCCGGATGGCCGCCTTCCCGCAGGGGACGGCCAGCGGGCTGTGGCTCGACATGGCGGACCGCGATCTGGTGGTCATCGAGGAACGCACGGCACCCGACCACCAGCTGGTGATCCTGGGCCACGAGCTGTGGCACATGAAGGCGGGCCACTGCAGCCACCACGTCGACGGCGCCGCCGTCGCCGCGCGCCTGCTGGCCGACGGCGCCGACCTCGGCGAAACGGTCCGCAGCGTCGCGGCGCGCACGCGTGCCGACGTCCAGGAGGAGACGGAGGCCGAGACCTTCGGCCTGCTGCTGGGCAGCCGGTGCCGCACCTGGCTCGCCGGGTCCTCCGGCCTGCGGGCCCCGGCCCAGCGCGACGAGCTGGCGGGCCGCATCGAGACCTCCCTCGGCTACCGGGGGCACAGGAACGACCGTTGAACGGACAGGACTACTACATTCCGGCAGTGGCGATGGCGGTCTCCCTCGTCTTCAAACTGCCGGACCTGCGCACCCACTGGCGCGATCCGCTCCTGCGGTCGGTCTGTGTCCTGCTGGTCCTGGCCACGGCGGTGTTCACCTTCGCCGCCCCGCCCACCATCGAAGCCGTCAACCGCTGGACGGGGATCCCCAACTTCTCGGCCCCGCTGGTGTACTGCCTGATGACGGCCTTCAGCGCCTCGTGCCTGATCCTGATGTTCAACTGGCGCGGCGGCCCGGCGCCGGAGATCCGGCGCACCGCACAGCGCTGGATCGCCGGCTACTCCGTCGTCATCGCGGCGATCGTGGTCTTCTTCGTCCTGGGCGAGACGCCCGTCGAGCGGCTGCGCGACTTCGACACGTACTACGCGAACACCCCGTACGTCCGCCTGATGATCGTCTCCTACCTGCTGGCGCACAACGTGGCCGCCGTGACGATGGTCGCCATGTGCTGGCGCTGGTCGGTCCAGGTCCGCGGCTGGCTGCGGGCCGGGCTGGTGATCATCGTGTCGGGGTACTCCATCAGCCTCACCTACGACGCCACGAAGATGTCCGCGGTCGCCGCGCGCTGGCTCGGCCACGACCTGGACGCCCTGAGCACCTACGTCGCCCCGCCGCTGGCCTCCGCCGCCGCGCTGGTCAGCGCCGTGGGCTTCGTGCTGCCGCTGGTGTGCCAGCGGGTGTCGGACAGCTGGCAGACCTGGACGACGTACCGGCGCCTGGGCGCGCTGTGGCACGAGGTGCGCAGCACGGCCCCCGGCGGCACCCCCTGCGTGCGGATGTCCTGGTGGTCCCCGGCCGAGATCCGGGTGATCCAGCGGGAGTCCGACATCCACGACGGTTTCCTGCGGCTCGGCCCCCGCTTCGACCGCCGCCACCGCGACCGCGCGTACGAGCGGGCCCGTGCGGCCGGCGCGGACGAGGAGACCGCCCGCGCCGTCGCGGACGCGGCGATGGTGGCGGCCGCCGTACGGACGAGCGCCGCCGACCCCGAGGGGACGGTGGACGGTGACACGGACGCGGAGCAGGTCCTGGTGACGGCCGACGGGCCGCGCGACCTCGTCCGGATCTCCGACGCCCTGCGGCACTCCCCGGTGGTGGCCGCGGCCCGGCGGCGGGCGGCGGCCCTGGCGGGGAGCTGACCCGGCCAGGACCGCGCGCGGGGCTGCTTCAGCGCGAGGCCGTCACGATGACGGCCGGGAACAGGTCCTGGAAGGGCCCGGCGGAGTCGGTCCCGTCCCGCCCGAACGGGGCGTCGAAGCTCCAGACCATGAACAGCAGGAACACGATCAGCGCGCTGAACAGACCGGCCAGCAGCAGCTCGCGCCCCGAGCGCCGGATCTGCAGGGTGAAGATCAGCCCGATGGTGACGAGCCCGCCCACCACCAGCCCGAACCAGACCACGCTCGGCAGGGTGGACTCGTCGCTCTGCGTGCGGGAGTGACGGGCGTCGTCGGCCGACGCGATGTGGTCGAGCAGCGGCTGGTAGGCCTGCGCCTGGAGTTCATTGGCGGGGCTCTGGTGGGTGACGTCGCCGCGCAGCTTGCCGAGCAGCTGCGCGCCCTCGTCGGAGGCACCCTGCCCGGAGACCAGCCGCGGCCAGTCCACGCTGACGGTGTGGGAGACGTACGCGTCCACCTCGCCGCGGATCCGGTCGCGCACGGGCGCCGGGTAGACGTCGGCGCGCTGGGTGACCTCGTACAGGGACTGGGCCTCGCGGCGCACGCTGTCCTCGGCCGCGCCGCGCGCCTCCCAGACTCCGGCGATGGCCAGGCCCAGGACGATCGCGTAGACCACCCCGACCATCATCGTCATGTACTCGATGACGTCAGGGGTTTCGCTGGTGTCCTCGTCGGCCGCGACCCGGCGGTGCCGGATCGCGGTGATGGTGAGGACGACGGCGCAGACGAGCGCCATGGCGATGGCCAGGACCAGCCATTCGGACACGAGAAATCTCCCGTTCGTGGGTGCGTGGGTGGTTCATGGGTGCGTCAGCCGCGGCTCTTGGAGCGGGGGCGCAGCGCGGCGGCGGCGAGCACGGCCGGGGTGGTGACGACCACCATGAGCATCATGGTGCTCAGGCCGTTCGGGCCGCGCCGCTCCAGGGCCGCGGAACGGTACGGGCGCACGTGGAAGGCGCTCGCCCGCGCGGCGGCGGCCCTGACCGCGGGCGGAGCGGGAGCGGCGGCCGCGGCCGGCTC
>NZ_JBHWBP010000106.1:0-22347 GCF_042735575.1 Streptomyces sp. NPDC059564
GGGGGCCCCCCCCCCCCCCTGGGGCGCCGCGCCGGACCGGAAACCGCCGACGGGGGGTACCCCCGTCAGGGGTACCGCCCGTCGCCATGCCACCGGCGGAGCCTAGTGGTGGCCGCCCTGCGCCTCGAGGCGCTTGTACGAGGCCTCGATCTCGGCCTCGGCCTCGGCGCGGCCGACCCAGTTCGCGCCCTCGACCGACTTGCCCGGCTCCAGGTCCTTGTAGACCTCGAAGAAGTGCTGGATCTCCAGGCGGTCGAACTCGGACACGTGGTGGATGTCGCGCAGGTGCTCGACGCGCGGGTCGGAGGCCGGCACACACAGCAGCTTGGCGTCGCCGCCCGCCTCGTCCGTCATGTTGAACATGCCGATCGCGCGGCACTTGATCAGGCAGCCCGGGAACGTCGGCTCGTCCAGGATGACCAGCGCGTCCAGCGGGTCGCCGTCCTCGCCGAGGGTGTTCTCGACGAAGCCGTAGTCCGCCGGGTAGCTGGTGGACGTGAACAGGCGACGGTCCAGGCGGATCCGGCCGGTCTCGTGGTCCACCTCGTACTTGTTCCGCGAACCCTTGGGGATCTCGATGGTGACGTCGAACTCCACGTCCTGCTCCTCCATGATCAGCTTCATTGCTTCGAGACTGCGTTTGATTCACCTGCGTGCGCGCCCCGCCCAGCCCTGCCGGGTGGGGTGCCATGCTCGCGGCAAGACGCAGTGGTTAAGTGTCCCTCACGCATATGTGTGATCGCGAAAGGGGCTGGTCCGAGGTGCCCTTGGCCAAGACATGGCAGCTCATCGCGGGGTCGGCCGTGGCCGGCCTCGCCCTCTCGGCCGCGGCGGTGGCCGCCGCCGGGCCCTGGGACTCCGGCCAGCGTAAGGCCGAGCGGGACAGGGCCGCCTCCTGGAGCCGCACGGGTGGCGCAGATCACGCCGCCGGAGGCCTGCCCCAGGCGGCGCCGAGCGCCCCCGGGGTGCTCGCCGGGATCGGCCCGCGGCCCGCGAACGCCGCGGTCGCGGCGCCCGACGCCCTCGCCGGGGCGCTGAAGCCGCTGCTCGCCGACCCGGCGCTGGGCACCGTACGCGGCGCCAGTGTGGTCGACACCGCCACCGGACGAGTGCTCTTCGAGTCCGGTTCGAGCGAAGCCATGACCCCGGCCTCCACCGTCAAGATCGCCACCGCGAGCGCGGCACTGGCCGCCCTCGGCCCCGAACACCGGATCCGGACCACCGTGACGCCCGGAGCGGGCCCCGGGGACGTCGTCCTGGTCGGCGGCGGCGACCCGTCCCTGACCGCCAAGAAGAAGAGCCCCGCCGGGTCCGGCGGCAGCCTCGTCGCCCTCGCCGCCGACACCGCCCAGGCCCTCAAGGCCGCCGGCACCGACACCGTCACCCTCGGCTACGACGACTCCCTCTACACCGGAGCCGTCCGCCACCCGATCGGCCGCAACGACAACATCGCGCCCGTCACCGCCCTCACCGCCGACGAGGGCCGCCCCGACGACTCGACCTCCGGACCCGTCGAGCGCTCCGAGGACCCCTCCAAGGACACCGCCCGCGCCTTCGCCGGCCTGCTGCGCGACCGCGGCATCAAGGTGAACGGCGAACCCGCCCGGACCAAGGCGCCCGCCGGGGCCCAGCCGCTCGCCACCACCCTCTCCACCCCGCTCGCCGGGCTCGTCGAGCGGATGCTGACCAACAGCGACAACGACATCGCCGAGGCCCTCGCCCGCCAGACCGCCCTCGCCGCCGGACAGCCCGCCGGCTTCGAGGGCGCGGAGAAGGCCGTCGCCGACAAGCTGGCCTCCCTCGGGGTCGACGTCACCGGCACCCGCTTCGCCGACGGCAGCGGCCTCAACCGGGCCGACAAGGTCACCACCCGCCTCCTGACGGGCCTCCTCGCCGCCGCCGCCGACCCCCGCCACCCGGAGCTGCGGCCCGTCCTCACCGGACTGCCCGTCGCCGGCTTCACCGGCACCCTGCGCGCCCGCAACGCCGGCACCTCCCCGGCCGCCGGCCTGCTCCGGGCCAAGACCGGCACCCTCACCGGGGTCAACTCCCTCGCCGGAACCGTCGTCGACCCGTCCGGGCGACTGCTCGCCTTCGCCTTCCTGACGGCGGGCGCCGCGGACGGCCCGGCCGCCGAGAAGGGCCTCGACAAGCTCGCTGCCGCCGTGGCCACCACCTCGTAGGGGGATCCGCAGAAGCGCCGGTCCACGTACGGTTGACGCATGACGAGCATCGGTGGTGCGGAGATGGTCGACTGGAACCTCGCGGTGGCGACCGCGACCCGGCTCGTGCGGCCGGGTCCGGAGGTCAGCCGCGACGAGGCGCGGGCCGTGGTGGCGGAACTCCGCCGGCACGCCCGGACCTCCGAGGAGCACGTGCGCGCGTTCACCCGGATGATGCCCGAAGGCGTCGTCCTCCCCGGCACCCCCGTCCTCGTCGTCGACCGGGCCGGCTGGGTCAAGGCCAATGTCGCCGGCTTCCGCGAACTGCTGGGCCCACTGCTCGGCAAGATGCAGGACCGCCGGGCGGGCGCCCCCGGCGGCGCCGTCCTCGGCGCGGTCGGCGGCAAGGTCACCGGCGTCGAACTCGGCATGCTGCTGAGCTTCCTGGCCTCCCGCGTCCTCGGCCAGTACGAGACCTTCGCGCCCGCCCTCCCCGACCTGCCGGGCAGCTCCACCACCGGCGGCCGGCTGCTGCTCGTCGCGCCCAACATCGTGCACGTGGAGCGCGAGCTGGACGTGCACCCGCACGACTTCCGGCTCTGGGTCTGCCTGCACGAGGAGACGCACCGTACCCAGTTCACGGCCGTCCCGTGGCTGCGCGCCCACCTGGAGGGCGAAATCCAGACGTTCCTCGGCGCCACCGAAATGGAACCCGGGGCCGTCCTGGAACGACTCCGCGAAGCCGTCCAGTCCTTCGCCGGAGCCCGCCCCGAAGCGGAGCGCGGCGACGAGGGCCGCTCGCTCGTCGAACTCGTCCAGACCCCTGAGCAGCGCGAGGTCCTCGGCCGCCTGACCGCCGTCATGTCCCTGCTGGAGGGCCACGCCGACTTCGTGATGGACGGCGTCGGACCCCAGGTGGTGCCCTCCGTCGCCGAGATCCGCGAGAAGTTCCAGCAGCGCCGCGCCACCGGCGCCGGCCGCCTCGACGCCGCCCTGCGCAAGCTGCTCGGCCTCGACGCCAAGCTCCGCCAGTACCGCGACGGCGAACGCTTCGTCCGCGCCGTCGTCGACCAGGTCGGCATGGACGGCTTCAACCGCGTCTGGACCTCGCCGAACACCCTGCCCACCAAGGCGGAGATCGCCAAGCCCGCGGACTGGGTGGCGCGCGTGCACCGCAAGGGGAGCACGGGGAGCGAAGAAAGGTGACGCGGGGGGCGTAAACATGTCTCACTGGGGGAAGCAGCATCACCCGTCCGAGGGACCGTGGGCCGTGGAAGGGCGTGCGATGCTCGGGGAACGGCTCGCCTCTGTCACCATCGACGCACTCTGAGTGACGAACGGCACCTCCCGCGCAACACCCTCACCCTCCGAGCATCCGAACTCCACGAAGGGCACCGGACATGGGTCCCCATCCTGCGGTCGCGGCGATACGCCTGGCGGTCCGCCGCGTACTCCACGACGTCCTCAACGACCTCACCGACCTCCCCCCGACACCCTCCCGGGGGATCCCCCGCGCCGCAACCGGCACCCCGCCGCTCGTCCTCGTCGCCTGCTCCGGCGGCGCCGACTCCATGGCACTCGCCTCCGCCCTCGCCTTCGAGGCCCCCAAGCTCGGCATCCGGGCCGGCGGCGTCACCGTCGACCACGGCCTCCAGGCCGGCTCCGACCTGCGCGCCGCGGAGGTCGTCACCCGCATGACCGCGCTCCGCCTCGACCCGGTGGAGTCCGTCGCCGTGCGCGTCGGCCGCGACGGCGGACCCGAGGCCGCCGCCCGCGACGCCCGCTACGGCGCCCTCGACGAGGCCGCCGACCGGCTGGGCGCCGCCGCCGTGCTGCTCGGCCACACGCGCGACGACCAGGCCGAAACCGTCCTGCTGGGCCTCGCGCGCGGATCCGGCATCCGCTCGCTCTCCGGCATGGCCGAAGTCTCGGGAGGTCCGGGCCGCACCCACCGCTACCGCCGCCCCTTCCTCCAGATCGACCGGCAGACCGCCCGCAAGGCGTGCATGGTCCAGTCCCTCCCCGTCTGGGACGACCCGCACAACATCGACCCCGCCTACACCCGCTCCCGGCTGCGCCACGAAGGGCTGCCCGCCCTGGAGAAGGCGCTCGGCAAAGGAGTCGTAGAGGCGCTCGCGCGCACCGCCCAGCTCTCCCGGGACGACGCCGACGCCCTCGACGCCTGGGCCGCCGACGCCGAGGCCGGCGTACGCGACGAGGACGGCCGCCTGGAGTGCGCCAAGCTGTACGCCCTGCCCCCGGCCGTCCGCCGCCGGGTGCTGCGCAGGGCCGTGGTCGCGGCCGGATCCCCCGCGGGTTCGCTCTTCGCCCGGCACATCGAGGAAGTCGACCGCCTCATCACCGGATGGCGGGGCCAGGGCGCCATCAACCTGCCCGGCCGCGTCGAGGCCCAGCGGCAGGGTGGCAGACTTGTCATCCGGCAGGGCTGATTGGTGCTGAAACACGGCTGAGTCCTCCGGGGTCACCCCCCGGAGCCCCGGCCGACAACGAAAGTGATGCGGGTGGACGAGAAGGACATGGGCAACGACCTCCAGTCGGTGCTCATCACCAAGGAAGAGATCGACGCGAAGCTGGCCGAGCTGGCCGCGAAGATCGACGCGGAGTACGCGGGCAAGGACCTGCTCATCGTCGGTGTGCTCAAGGGCGCCGTGATGGTGATGGCGGACCTGGCGCGCGCCTTGTCCACCCCGCTCACCATGGACTGGATGGCGGTGTCCTCCTACGGCGCCGGGACCCAGTCCTCGGGCGTCGTCCGGATCCTCAAGGACCTGGACACCGACATCAAGGGCAAGCACGTCCTGATCGTCGAGGACATCATCGACTCGGGCCTGACCCTGTCCTGGCTGCTGTCCAACCTGGGCTCCCGCGAGCCGGCCTCCCTCAAGGTCGTCACGCTGCTGCGCAAGCCCGAGGCCGCCAAGGTCGCGATCGACGTCGAGTGGGTCGGCTTCGACATCCCGAACGAGTTCGTCGTCGGCTACGGCCTCGACTACGCGGAGAAGTACCGCAACCTGCCGTTCGTCGGCACGCTCGCCCCGCACGTCTACGGCGGCTGAAAACCCCGGCCGACGGTAACGTCGGCCACCCCGCCGCTTCCGCCCCCCGGGGGAACCTGGGGGCGATTCCCTACGTTGAGGAGGGGAAGCGGGTCTGTCAGCCGTCCCACGAGGCCGCGGGTGACAATACAGGGGTACATTCCGAAGAACAGTCTTTACTCACAGCAGCATTTACCTACGGGCAGGAGGGACGGGGTGCCTGGCGCCCCGTATGGATGGACGTGAAGCGATACTTCCGTGGGCCGGTCATGTGGATCGTGCTGGCCGTCCTCGCCGTGGTCGTGTTGATGAACGTCGTCGGCTCCGGCGGCGGCTACAAGTCGGTGGAGACCAGCGAGGTCATCAAGGCGATCAACAGTGGCCAGGTGGACAGCGCCAAGCTGACCACCGGTGACAGCCAGATGATCAAGATCGAGCTGAAAAAGGGCCAGAAGCTCGGCAACAACGACGGCACCAAGTTCCAGGCCAACTACATCGGGGATCAGGGCGTTCAGCTCGCCCAGAACCTCCAGACCAAGTTCGAAGCCGGTCAGATCCCTGACGGGTACTCGGTCACTCCGGACAAGACCAGCCCGTTCCTGAGCGTGCTGCTCTCGCTCCTGCCCTTCGTCCTCATCGTCGTCGTGTTCCTGTTCCTGATGAACCAGATGCAGGGCGGCGGCTCCCGGGTCATGAACTTCGGGAAGTCCAAGGCGAAGCTCATCACCAAGGACACCCCGAAGACGACGTTCTCCGACGTCGCGGGCGCGGACGAGGCCGTCGAGGAACTCCACGAGATCAAGGAGTTCCTCCAGGAGCCGGCGAAGTTCCAGGCCGTCGGCGCCAAGATCCCCAAGGGCGTGCTGCTCTACGGCCCGCCCGGCACCGGCAAGACCCTGCTCGCGCGTGCCGTCGCGGGCGAGGCAGGCGTTCCGTTCTACTCGATCTCCGGTTCCGACTTCGTCGAGATGTTCGTCGGTGTCGGTGCCTCGCGTGTCCGCGACCTGTTCGAGCAGGCCAAGGCCAACGCGCCGGCGATCGTCTTCGTCGACGAGATCGACGCCGTCGGCCGGCACCGCGGTGCGGGCCTCGGCGGCGGACACGACGAGCGCGAGCAGACCCTCAACCAGCTGCTGGTCGAGATGGACGGGTTCGACGTGAAGGGCGGCGTCATCCTGATCGCCGCCACGAACCGCCCCGACATCCTCGACCCGGCGCTGCTGCGCCCGGGCCGTTTCGACCGGCAGATCGCGGTCGACCGGCCGGACATGCAGGGCCGTCTGGAGATCCTCAAGGTCCACCAGAAGGGCAAGCCGGTCGCTCCGGACGTCGACCTGGGTGCTGTCGCCCGTCGTACGCCCGGCTTCACCGGTGCCGATCTCTCCAACGTCCTGAACGAGGCCGCGCTGCTCACGGCCCGCTCGGACAAGAAGCTGATCGACAACCACTCGCTGGACGAGGCGATCGACCGCGTCGTGGCGGGCCCGCAGAAGCGGACCCGGATCATGTCGGACAAGGAAAAGAAGATCACCGCGTACCACGAGGGCGGACACGCCCTGGTCGCGGCGGCCTCCCCGAACTCCGACCCGGTCCACAAGATCACGATCCTGTCCCGCGGCCGGGCCCTGGGTTACACCATGGTCCTGCCCGACGAGGACAAGTACTCGACCACGCGCAACGAGATGCTCGACCAGCTGGCGTACATGCTGGGCGGGCGCGCGGCCGAGGAGCTGGTCTTCCACGACCCGACGACCGGCGCGGCGAACGACATCGAGAAGGCCACCGCCACGGCGCGGGCCATGGTCACGCAGTACGGCATGACCGAGCGTCTCGGTGCGATCAAGTTCGGCGGCGACAACACCGAGCCGTTCCTGGGCCGCGAGATGTCGCACCCGCGGGACTACTCGGAAGAGGTCGCGGCGCTGGTCGACGAAGAGGTCAAGAAGCTCATCGAGACCGCGCACAACGAGGCCTGGGAGATCCTGGTCGAGAACCGGGACGTCCTGGACAACCTGGTCCTCGCGCTGCTGGAGAAGGAGACGCTGAACAAGGAGCAGATCGCCGAGATCTTCTCCACGATCGTGAAGCGTCCGGCCCGTCCCGCGTGGACCGGCTCCTCCCGCCGCACCCCCTCCACCCGTCCGCCGGTGCTCTCTCCCAAGGAGCTCCAGCTGACGAACTCCGCCAACGGCACCTCGGCGGCCTCGGCCGCCTCGCCCGCCGTGTCGGTGGAGAAGGCCCCGGAGCCCTCCCCGGAGGAGCGTCCGGACGCCTGATCAGCCCCGGAATGGATGCCGCGCCCCCCAGGTTCTAGCCTGGGGGGCGCGGCGCTTTTTCCGGGCGCGCGTGTGCGGACAGGAACGAGGATGAGATGACCGACCCAGTGACCCTGACCGGTGGCGAGGGCACGATCGGCGAGTTCGACGAGAAGCGCGCCGAGGCGGCGGTCCGTGAGCTCCTGATCGCGGTCGGCGAGGACCCGGACCGCGAGGGGCTCCTGGAGACCCCGGCGCGCGTCGCGCGGGCGTACAAGGAGATATTCGCCGGCCTGTACCAGAAGCCGGAAGAGGTCCTGACGACGACGTTCGACCTCGGCCACGACGAGATGGTCCTGGTGAAGGACATCGAGGTGATGTCGAGCTGTGAACATCACCTGGTCCCCTTCCACGGCGTGGCCCACGTGGGCTACATCCCGTCCACGGACGGCAAGATCACCGGCCTGTCGAAGCTGGCCCGCCTGGTGGACGTCTTCGCCCGCCGCCCCCAGGTCCAGGAGCGGCTGACCACACAGATCGCCGATTCCCTGATGGAGATCCTGGACCCGCGCGGCTGCATCGTGGTCATCGAGTGCGAGCACATGTGCATGACCATGCGCGGGGTCCGCAAGCCCGGCGCCAAGACCATCACCTCGGCGGTCCGCGGCCAGCTCCGCGACCCCGCGACCCGCGCCGAGGCCATGAGCCTCATCATGGCGCGCTGACGGGACCCTGACCGGCCGGAGAGCCGCCCGGGCCGCCGGGTCCGCCCCGGGCGCCGCTGAGCCGCCTCAGGCGCCTCACGGGCCCCGGGTGTCTCAGGCGGTGGCCGGGGCCTTGTTCGGGTCGTCGTCCTCGGGGAGCTTCAGGACGTGCTCCAGGAAGAGGGCGGCGGCGATGACGGCGGCGCCCGCGAGGACGGAGCCGCCCGCGTACCAGGCCTGGTCGCGGCGGGCGGGGACGTCGAGGGCGTCGGTCAGCAGGAAGACGCCGACCCCGCCGTACATGCCCGCCACCAGGGCCGCGACCAGGGCGCTGGCCTGACCGAAGACCACCGCGCGGGCCGCCATCAGCGGCTCGACCCCCTTGGCCCCCGGACGGCGCTCACGCTGGGCCTTCAGCCGGCCGCGCAGGGACAGTGCGGTGGCGAACAGCACGACGGCGATGACCGCCAGCACGATCGGCGCGGCCAGCGGAACGCCCGGCAGCGTGCCGTACGCGTTCCACAGCCGGGCGCCCGCCCAGGACAGCACCCCGGCGATCACGAAGATGCCCGCCAGGACCGCCGGCCTCAGTTGCTTCACTTGCCCGTTCCCCACTCTCAGTGACTGGCCGCATGGCCGTGAACAGGCTACTAACGACTACTCCGGGAGGCGGAGTTCCAGGTCGGGGCGTGCCGTGATGCCGGTCAGGCCGATTCCGGCCAGGAGGGAGGCGACGGGGCCGTGGCCGGGGAGCTGGGCCTCGGGGTCGACGTCGTGCCAGGGGGCCAGGACGAAGGCGCGCAGGTGGGCCCGGGGGTGGGGGAGGGTGAGGACGGGGTCGTCGGAGACCACGTCGGCGTACGCGACGATGTCGACGTCGATCGTGCGGGGGCCCCAGCGCTCCTCGCGGACGCGGTCGAAGGCCTCCTCGATGGCGTGGCCGCGCTCCAGCAGGCTGGAGGGGGGCAGCGTGGTCTTCACCAGCGCCACGGCGTTGAAGTACGAGGGCTGCGAGCCGGGCTCGACGCCCCACGGCTCGGTCTCGTAGACGGGGGAGACGGCCTTGACCCGCAGGCCGGGGGTGTCGCCGAGGGCGTCGATGGCGCCCTGGAGGGTGTCCAGGCGGTTGCCGAGGTTCGCGCCGAGCGCGATGACGGCCCATTTGGGGTTGGACAGCGTCACGTCCGCCGCGTCGACCGCCTCGACGACGGAGGCGGGTACCGGCTGGACGGTGGGGTCGCCCTGGGCGTTCATGCCGTTGTTCATGCGCGGCTCCGGGTGATCGTGATGGTCACGTCGTCGAAGGGGACGGTGATCGGCGCGTCCGGCTTGTGGACGACGACCTCCACCTGTGCCACCGCTTCGTGCTTCAGGCACTGCTGGGCGATCCGCTCGGCGAGGGTTTCGATCAGGTCGACCGGCTCTCCCCGGACCACGTCGACGACCTCCTCGGCCACGACCCCGTAGTGCACGGTCTTGGCCAGGTCGTCCCCGGCGGCCGCGGGGCGGGTGTCGAGGTGCAGCACGAGGTCGACGATGAAGGTCTGGCCTTCTTCGCGCTCCCGGGGGAAGACGCCGTGGTGCCCGCGAGCCTTGAGGCCGCGCAGTGCGACACGATCCACGCGAATCACTCCTGCTTTCGTAGGTGCTTCCGGTCCCGGGGCTCCCCGGGGCCATGGGCCTACGCCGAGTGCGGTCGGCGTCGTCCACCTTCGAATTTACCTGCGATAAACCTTCGGCCCCGCCCGTGGGGTCAGTCGGTGCCCGCTTCGTCCTCGTCATCGGAGTCCGTGAGCACCGGAGAACCGTGGTGGGACCAGAGCCGCCAGCCTTCCGGTGTGCGTCGGAACACATTCGTGGCGACGACGAGCTGGCCGACGAGCGGTCCCAGTTCCCCGGCCTCCTCGGCGGGGCCGCCGCTGAGGATGTTCTCGGTGCACGTGACCAGGGCGGTGTCGCCTATGAGGGCCACCTTGGTGTCGGTGAGGAAGAACTGGATGTACTCGGTGTGGGACATGATCAGCGCGTACGAGCGCAGCACCTCGCCCCGCCCGGAGAGCACCGGCCAGCCCGGGTGCACGCAGGAGATCTCGTCCTCGAGCCAGAGCGCCGACAGCGCCTCGAAGTCCCCCTGCTCCATGGCCGCGTAGAAGGCCGAGTTGACCTCTTCGACGGCTTCGATGTCGGTACGGCTCACCGTGCCCCTTCCCTGTCTGTCCGGCGGGTCACAGTGCCCCTTCCACGGCGCGGGCCACCCGAACCGCGTCGGCGGTCGCCCGTACCTCGTGCACCCGTACGGCCCAGGCGCCCTGGTGGGCGGCGATGGCCGAGACGGCGGCGGTGGCGGCGTCCCGCTCGCGCGCCGGCGGCGGGGCGGCGTCGGCGGTGCCCGCCAGGACCCGGCCGAGGAAACGCTTCCGCGAGGCGGCGACCAGCAGCGGGAAGCCGAGCTCGCGCAGCTCGCGGAGGTGGGCGACCAGGGCCAGGTCGTGCTCGGCGTTCTTCGCGAAGCCGAGGCCGGGGTCGACGACGAGCCGCTCGGGGGCGATGCCGCCCGCGACGACGGCGTCGATGCGGGTGCGGAGTTCCGCGGTGACCTCGGCGAGGACGTCCTCGTAGACGGCGAGGCTGTTCATGCCGTCGCTGAAGCCGCGCCAGTGCATGACGACGAACGGCACTTCGGCGGCCGCGACCGCCGGGATCATGCCGGGGTCGGCGAGGCCGCCGCTGACGTCGTTGACGAGGGTGGCGCCGGCCGCGACGGCCTGGGCGGCGACGGCCGCGCGCATGGTGTCGACGGAGACGGTGACGCCTTCGGAGGCGAGGCCGCGTACGACGGGCACGACCCGGCGCAGCTCCTCCTCGGCGTCGACGCGGGAGGCGCCGGGGCGGGTGGACTCGCCGCCGACGTCGACGAGGTCGGCGCCCTGGGCGACGAGGTCGAGGCCGCGCTTGACGGCGGCGGTCGTGTCGAACCAGCGGCCGCCGTCGGAGAAGGAGTCCGGGGTGACGTTGACGACGCCCATGACTCCGCAGCGGTCCCAGTCGGGCAGGCCCGTCACCAGGCCCCTGGAGGCGGGCCCGCGGTTGGTGTTCATGAGGTCCAGGGTAGAGCCCTTGCCCTGGCCGGGCGGTTCGTGGTGGCGGGGCCCCGGCCGGGTGGGGTTCCGCTGCGCGGGCTGCTCCCCGCCCCGCCCTTCGCCCGTTCCCCGGGGCTCCGCCCCCAGACCCCCGCGCCTCAAACTCCCCCGGCTACCGCTGGGAGGTACCCCCGGGCGGGGCTGGAGATGGCCGGCGGCGCCGGGTATGACAAACGCCGGCGGGGCTGGGAGATCCAGCCTCGCCGGCGTTCAGGGCGTGGGAGGGGTGAGGGTCAGGCCGCCTGGACTTCGCGTTCCTTCTGGGCCGGGACCGTCGCGTGCGTGTGGGCGCAGGTGCGGACCGGCTTGGGGCGGCGGCGGGAGGCGAACAGGCGCGGCAGGGCCAGCGTCACGAAGCCCTCGGCCTGCATCGCGGCGAAGCCGATGCGCGGCAGGTCGCGGGTCTGCCGGAAGACCACGAAGCGGGGCTCCCAACGGGGCTTGAACTTCGCGTTGAACTTGTACAGCGACTCGATCTGGAACCAGCGGGACAGGAAGACCAGCAGGCCGCGCCACATCCGCAGCACCGGTCCGGCGCCGATCTTCTCGCCGCGGGCCAGCGCCGAGCGGAACATCGCGAAGTTCAGCGAGACCTTCTCGATGCCCAGCGACGGGGACGCCTCCAGGGAGGCCACGATCAGCAGCTCGTTCATGCCGGGGTCGGCCGCGCGGTCGCGCCGCATCAGCTCCAGCGACATGCCGTCCTTGCCCCAGGGTACGAAGTGCAGGACGGCCTTCAGGTCGCCGAAGGGGCTGGTGTCGCCCTCCTCCACGCGGTGCGCGGTGGCGATGAAGCAGTCGCCGTCGTCCGGGTCGCCGACCCGGCCCAGCGCCATGGAGAAGCCGCGCTCGGTGTCGGTGCCGCGCCAGGCCTCGGCCGCGCCGCGGACCTGCTCCAGTTCCCGCTCGGTCAGCTCGCTGACCCGGCGGACCTTGGTGGTGTAGCCGTTGCGCTCGATGCGCTTCACCATCTGGCGGACGTTGCGCATGGCGCGGCCCGAGAGGGAGAAGTCTTTGACGTCGACGATCGCCTCGTCCCCGAGTTCCAGGGCGTCCAGGCCCGTCTCGCGGGTCCAGACCTCGCCGCCGGTCTCGCTGCAGCCCATGACGGCGGGGGTCCAGGAGTGGGCCTTGGCCTCCTCCATGAACCGCTCGATCGCGCCGGGCCAGGCCTCGACGTCGCCGACCGGGTCGCCGGAGGCGAGCATCACACCGGAGACGACGCGGTAGGTGACGGCCGCCTTGCCGCTGGGGGAGAAGACGACGGCCTTGTCGCGGCGGAGCGCGAAGTGGCCCAGCGAGTCGCGGCCGCCGTGCTTGGCGAGCAGCTCGCGCAGCTTCGCCTCGTCGTCCGCGGTGAGCTGCGCGGCCGGGTGCTCGGGGCGGAAGGCCAGGTAGATGGTGGTGACGGCGGTCAGCATGCCGAGGGCGCCGAGCGAGTACCCGACCGTCCAGGACACGCGGCCCACGTAGTCGACGGGACCCTCGAAGCCGAAGAGCCCGTAGACGACGTGGCTGACCTGCTCGTACAGGCTCGGGTGGCCGACGACCTTGCCCGGGTGCACGTTGACGATCACCAGGCCGAGGCCGATGGATCCGGCGCTGAGCAGCACGAAGTTCGCGAGCGCCTTCCAGCGGCTGCGCGGGTCCGGCAGGGCCTTGAATTCACCCTGGTGGCGCACCAGCAGCGCGAGGAGCACGGCCGCGATGACCACGCCGATGACGGAGTGGCGGTACGCGAACTGCGCCGCGGCGCCGGCCGGCAGCAGGATCACGGAGGCCCGCCAGGCCCGCCGCTTGCGGCGCTTGAGGCCGTGTGCGAGCAGCAGGATGAGGACGCCGGCGCTGATGGACAGGGCTGCGGCGAACGGGCCCAGGGATCCGGGCAGTACTTCGGTGACCGCGTGGATCCGGCTGTGACGGAACCGCGGGAAGACGCCCGCGGCGATGTCCAGCAGACCGACGATCATGACGGCTGTGCCTACGAGGCCGGGGACTGCCTCGGGTCGTGGACCTCGGAGGATTCGGCTGACCCGCTTCGGAACCTGTCCGGACTTATCGCCATCTATCCTGCTAGACATCGCTTCCCGTTGCTCCGCGAGAGATCATGTGGCCGAAGGCCGCGACAGCCTCCGGAGTGTGGTGCGTCCACTAGGACGACATCGAGGAGGAGCGGGTTCACTCTTCCGTCGGAAAAAACTAGTCCTGCCATCAGAAAGTCGACTGACTGCTCATGGGTCTCACCAGTAATACGGTTCTGGTCCTGGCCATCATCGCCGGTGTGTTGCTGTTCGGGGTGACGGTCTGGTTCTGGCCGAAGCTCTCCGGCCGCTCCTGGCGCTCGATCGTCGGCCGGATCGGCCTCCTGCTCGCGACCCAGCTGGCGCTGTTCTCGGCGGTCGGTCTCGCGGCTAACAAGTCGTTCCTCTTCTACGGCTCCTGGGCCGACCTGTTCGGTCAGGAGACGGCCATCGGCAAGGTCGTCGACCACTCGATGAGCAGCAAGGACATCAAGGTCATCGACAAGCAGAAGCTTGACGTGCCCGGCGGCGGCAAGCCGCAGGTCGGTGGTCAGATCCTGAAGGTTGCCATAACCGGGCAGAAGTCGAAGATAACGAGTCCCGGCTACGTCTGGCTCCCGCCGGAGTACTTCCAGCCCCAGCACAAGGAGCAGAACTTCCCGGCGTCCATCGTCCTGACGGGTTACCCGGGTACCGCCGAGAACCTGATCAAAGGGCTGAACTACCCCATGACGGCCTTCAAGCAGGCCAAGCAGGGCAAGATGAAGCCGATGATCCTGGTCATGCTGCGCCCGACCATCGCGCCGCCGCGCGACACCGAGTGCGTGGACATACCGGACGGCCCGCAGACCGAGACCTTCTTCGCGCAGGACCTGCCGCAGGCCATCCAGAGCACCTTCCGGGTCGGCAAGAAGCCGCAGAACATGGGCTTCATCGGGAACTCCACGGGCGGCTACTGCGCCCTGAAGATCGCCGCGCACTACCCGCAGACCTTCGGTGCGGCCGTCGGCCTGTCCGCGTACTACAAGGCGGCGGACGACGCGACGACCGGTGACCTGTTCCGCGGCGACGACAAGCTGAAGAAGCGCGCGGACGTGCTGCACAGCCTGGCGAACAAGAAGCCGACCGGTACGTCCTTCCTCGTCACCACCAGCGAGAAGGGCGAGGACAACCTGAACGACACCAAGAAGTTCCTGAAGCTGGTCAAGGGCCCGGACCGGGTCTCCTCGATCATCCTCGACAGCGGCGGCCACAACTTCAACACCTGGCGCCGCGAGATCCCGCCGATGCTGGTGTGGATGAGCGGTCGCATGCAGGCCTGAGCCCTCTGGGGGACAGGCTCAGGGCCCGACTCCGGTCGGGCCCTTTCCGGTTGTCCGCCCGGCCTCCGTGTGCCTAGGCCTCCTGCAGGTGGGCCCGGCGCAGTGCCCGGTGGACGTCCTCCGGGGTCAGTACGCCGACCAGCGTGCCGGTGTCCGGATCCGTGACGCCGATCCGCCCCGAGTCCTCCTGGAGCAGGGCCGCGAGGGCCTCGCGCAGCGAAGACCCGAGGGCCACGGACGCGGCCGGGGCGGAACCCGCCGCCGGGGCCACGTCGGCCGCCGCGACGGGGGTGACGGCGAGCCGCTTGAGGCCGCGGTCGGCGCCGACGAACCGGGCGACGTACTCGGTGGCCGGCGCCCCGAGCACCTCGGCGGGCCGGGCGAACTGCTCGATGGTGCCGCTGCCGTAGACCGCGATCCGGTCGCCGAGCCGGACGGCCTCCTCCAGGTCGTGCGTGACCAGCAGGATCGTCTTGCGGACGGTGCGCTGGAGGGTCAGGAACTCGTTCTGGAGCCGTTCGCGCACCACCGGGTCCACCGCGCCGAAGGGCTCGTCCATCAGCAGCACCGGCGGGTCCGCCGCGAGCGCGCGGGCCACGCCGACGCGCTGGCGCTGGCCGCCCGACAGCTGGTCCGGGTACCGGCCCCCGTACACGGCCGGATCCAGCCCCACCAGTTCGAGCAGCTCCGCCGCCCGTGCGCGGGCCTTGGCCTTCGGGGTGCCGATCAGCTGGGGCACGGTCGCCGTGTTCTCCAGCACCGTCTTGTGCGGGAACAGTCCGACCTGCTGGATGACGTAGCCGATCCGGCGGCGCAGCTCGACCGGGTCGGCGGCCGCGATGTCCTCGCCGCCGAGCAGGATCCGGCCCGACGTGGGCTCGATCAGCCGGTTGACCATCTTCATCGTGGTCGTCTTGCCGCAGCCGGACGGGCCCACCAGCGTGACCAGCTCACCCTCCGCCACCTCGAAGGACAGGTCCTCGACGGCCGTGGTCCCGTCGGGGTAGCGCTTGGTCACATGCTCGAATCGGATCACACCGCCATCCTCCCTCACCCGTCCGCTCCGGTCGGCGAAGGGAATGTGAGAAGAGTGTTACGTCGTACGAACGGTTCCGGCCATTGTCGGCGGTGGAGGTTATGGTCACTCGAGGGTGCGCGTTCGAATGGACGTACGTGCTGTGAGAGGTCGGAGGGGAGGGTGAGGCGCATGGCCGGGCAGAACTGCCTGGTGGCGAACGACTGGATCTGCTGGGACTACGTCAGCTCCCGCTCCCAGGAACTCACCGACGCCACCCTGCAGCACGTCTGGATCACCGGAGTGTCGGTGCTCATCGGCGTCGCCGTCTCCGTCCCGCTCGCGCTGCTGGCCCGCCGCGGCCGCCGCTGGGCGGCCCCCGTGCTCGGTCTGACCACCCTGCTCTACACGGTCCCCTCGCTCGCCATGTTCTCGCTGCTGCTGCCCTTCTTCGGGCTCTCGGCGGCCCTGGTGGTGACCGGGCTCGTGCTGTACTCGCTGACCATCCTGGTCCGCAACGTGCTCGCCGGCCTGGAGGCCGTCCCCGAGGACGTACGGGAGGCCGCGCGCGGGATGGGCTACGGCCCCACCCGGCTGCTGTGGCAGGTCGAGCTGCCGCTGGCGCTGCCCGCGCTGCTCGCCGGGGTGCGGATCGCGACCGTCTCGACGGTGGCCCTGACCACCGTCGGCTCCATCGTCGGCAAGGGCGGGCTGGGCAACCTGATCGCCCCGGCCGTCAACAGCTCCTTCAAGGCCCAGGTGCTCACCGCCTCCGTGCTGTGCGTGCTGCTGGCGCTCGTCGCCGACCTGCTGCTGCTCGGGGTGCAGCGGCTGCTGACGCCGTGGACCCGGGCGTCGGCCCGTTCCGCGAAGGGGGCCTGAGGCCGTGGGCATACTGGGACAGACCTGGGACTGGCTCGCGGACGGCGCCAACTGGTCGGGGGAGAGCGGTGTCTGGCACCGCCTCGGCGAGCACGTCTACGTCAGCGGGATCGCCCTGGCCATCGCCTGCGCGGTGGCCCTGCCCGTCGGGCTGTGGCTCGGCCACCTCGGCAAGGGCGGCGCGCTCGCCGTCAACATCTCCAACGCCGGCCGGGCCGTCCCGGTCTTCGCGGTGCTGGCCCTGTTCATGGTCTCGCCGCTGCGCAGCGCCGGCTACCTGCCGACGATCGCCGCGCTGGTGCTGTTCGCCGTACCGCCGCTGCTGACCAACGCGTACGTGGGCATGCGCGAGGTGGACCGCTCGGTGGTCGAGGCCGCCCGGGGCATGGGCATGTCCGGCCGCCAGCTGTTCCTGCGGGTGGAACTGCCGCTCGCGCGCGGCCTGGTGATGACCGGCCTGCGCTCGGGGTCCGTGCAGGTCATCGCCACCGCCACGATCGCGGCGATGGTCGGGCAGGGCGGCCTGGGCCGGATCATCACCGCCGGCTTCAACACGTACAACACCCCGCAGGTCGTCGCGGGGGCGCTGCTGGTCGCCCTGCTGGCCCTGCTGGTGGAGGGCGCGCTGGTGGCGACGGAGCGACTGCTGCCGCGCCGCCCGGCGGCCCGCTGACCCCTTTCGTCCCCTTCATTCCTTTTGTTCCCCCTTTTTCCGTAGGAGCTTTGATGAGCAAGTCCACGCGCATCCTCGGCGCGACCCTGGGCGCGGTGGCCCTGACCGTTTCGCTCAGCGCGTGCGGGGGCGACAGCCTGGAGAAGAGCAAGGACGGGGGCTCCCCGGCGGCCGCGTCCCCGCCCGCGGGGGGCTCCAAGGGCAAGATGGTGATCGGCGCGGCCGGCTTCACCGAGTCCAACGTGCTGGCCGAGCTGTACGAGCAGCTGCTCAAGCAGGAGGGCTACGCCACCTCCATCACCACGGTCAGCAACCGCGAGCTGTACGAGCCGTCGCTGGAGAAGGGCGAGATCGACGTCGTCCCGGAGTACGCGGCCACCCTCGCGGAGTTCCTCAACGCCAAGGTGAACGGCTCGAACGCGCCGAAGGAGAAGCCGGTCGCCTCCAGCGACGTGGCGGCGACGGTCGCGGCGCTGGAAAAGCTCGCCGGACCGCTCGGGCTGAAGGCCCTCCCGGCGGGCGCGGCGGTGGACCAGAACGCCTTCGCGGTGTCCAAGGAATTCGCGCAGAAGAACAACCTGAAGACCCTTTCCGATCTTGGCAAGTCGGGGCTGAAGGTGAAGATCGCGGCGGGTGACGAATGCTCCGTCCGTCCCTTCTGCGCACCCGGTTTGGAGAAGACGTACGGAATCTCGGTTTCCGGCATCGATCCCAAGGGCGTCGGCACCCCGCAGGCCAAGCAGGCCGTCAAGGACGGGGTGGACCAGCTGGTGCTGACGACCACCACCGACGCCACGCTGGACAGCTTCGGTCTGGTCCTGCTGGAGGACGACAAGAAGCTCCAGAACGCCGACAACGTCCTGCCCGTCGTCAACGCCAAGGACGCCGGGACCCCGGAGGTCGCGGCCGCGCTCGCCAAGCTCACCAAGGTGCTGACGACGGCCGACCTCGTCGAGCTGAACCGGAAGGTCGACGCGGAGCGCGCGAAGCCGGCGGACGTCGCGAAGGCCTACCTGGAGGCCCAGGGCCTTCTGACGAAGTAGCAGTTACCGGATTGATGGAGAATCGTGCGATAACTGCCCGGCAAGAGATTGCCGGGCGGGTATCCCGCGCACTGTCCACGCCCTGTAAATTTCAGGCCATGCCCCGTGGACGCCACCGCAATCCCGAGCCCCTCCACCGACTTCTCACGCCGACGGCCGTCGCCGGGGTTTCCGTCGCCAGTGCCGGCGCGGCCTGGCTGCTCGCGGAACCGCTCGCGCTGCGCCTGCTCGTGGCCCTCACCGCGGCCGCGGGCGTGGGCGGCGCCGTGCTCATGCGCTCCTGGGACCGGGCCGCCGGCCGCCGGGTCGCGGAGCTCGCGCGCGAGCGCGTCAAGGACGAGTGGAAGACGGACGAGCGGATAGCCGAGCTCGAATCCGATCTGGAGGAGGCGCGCGTCCTGCGTGCCAAGCTCGACGCCAAGCTGCGCGCCAAGCGGGTCGAACTCGCGGGCCTGCGGGGCGAGCACGCCGCCCTCCTGCGCCGGTACGCGACCGCCGAGACCGAGCGCGCCAGCGCCCTGGAGAAGCGCCGGCTGCTGGCCATCGAGGCGGCCGCGCCCCCGGCCGCCGGGCCGAAGGAGCTTCCGGCGGTCTCGCAGGAGCGCACCGGCAGCGGCGCCCCCACGGCCGTCGGCTACGCCCGGGCCAACGCGGCGCTGGTCGCCCTGCTGCGCAAGGCGGAGGCGAACGCCGCGGGTACCGCCGGACCGAAGGCCCTGGCCGCGGCGCCGGGCACGGGCGGCGGAGTTCCGGTCTCCGAAGCAACCGCGCACACCCGTACGGCCGGTGGCGGCCCCGCGGCGACGGTCCCGGCGCGCCGCCCGGCCGCGGCGGTGGCCCCGTACGCGGCCCCGCGCCGCTCCGCCTCGCGCGTCGAGGGCGGCTTCGACTTCTTCGGTACGAAGACCACCGCGCAGGCCCGCGCCGCCATCGAGTCCGTGCAGAACGAGGACCTGGCCGACGTGGTCGGGGCCGAGGTCCTCGCCGTGCACAAGGCGGAGTCCGCGGGCGCCGCGTCGGGGCCGGAGTTCAAGCCGGTCACGCCCGAGCAGCGCGCGCTGGGCCAGGTCATCGACCTGACCGCCCACGACGAGACCGAGCCGATCGACGTCGTCGGCCTGCGCACGGCCATCTCCTAGAACGCCATCTCCCAGAACGCCGTCTCCCAGAACGCCGTCTCCCGGGCCGCCGCCCGCTAGAAGAGCGGCAGCTGCCCCGGATGCGGGCCGAGCGTGAACCCGTCCAGCGTCGGAGCCGTGGCGCCGAGCATCACCCGCGCCCGCGAGCCGGGGCAGGACACCAGGTCGCCGCGCCCGCGCCCGGCCGGGGGGTCGTGGCGGGCGATCCGGCCGGCCGTCACGGCGCAGTCGCGGCCGCAGGCGGGGCAGGCCCGCCGGGGGGAGTGGGACATGCCCCCAGTCTGCCCTGCCCCACCGACAGCGCGGCGCTCAGCCGGCCCGGGAGGTCACCCGGGCCTCGTGGGCGCGGGTGACCCGGGCCCAGAGGGCGGTGCGGTCCTCGGGGGTCAGGTCGTCGTTGTCACGCCGGAAGACCGTGGCGAGGGCCTCGTAGAACTCCTCGGGCGTGTCCAGTTGCCGCTCGGTCGTCCCCTTCAGCGCGTCGATCCGGCGCAGCACCCGCCCGCGCAGCACGTCCACGCCCTCCGCGTCACGCCGGAACAGCGCGAGGGTCCGTACGAACGGGGAATCCGGCGAGGTGGACAGCCAGGAGTGCAGCGCCTCGAAGTCGGCCGTCGCCGCCGGGGCGTCGCGGAAGTTCATCCGGGGCATGTGCATGTCGGGGCTGAGGAGGCTCCAGCCCGCGCCCTCGCCCTCCAGCGGCTCCAGGCGCCGCATCTCGTAGCGGAACCCGCCCTGTTCGTACGTGCCCTCGCGCAGCGGCAGCGGCTCGTACGGGCTGTCGCCGAACCCGACGTCCACCCAGTACGCCGCCCCGTCGACCCGGACGGTCAGGGCGAGGTGCCCGCCGCTGACCTCGCGCGAGGCGGGGTCGCGGTACACGCCGCCGACGTGCCGGGTGACGTCGTAGCCCAGGGATTCCAGGAGCAGCGCGAAGGCGCCGTTGAGGTGGTAGCAGTAGCCGCCGCGCCCGGCGGCGATGCGCCGGGCGGACCGCTCGGGGTCGATGCCGGGCGGCCGGCCCAGCTGGATGTCGATGGTGTCGTAGGAGATCCGCTCCAGGTGCGCGCGCTGGAGCGCGAACAGCCCGGCGGTGGTCGGGGCTCCGGGATCGATGACGCCGAGACGGCGCAGGTAGCCGTCGAATATGTCAGAGATCATCCGGTCACCCTAGGTGCGGCGACCGCCCCGACTCCCCTTGTTTCAACGCTATTTGTCAATATCGCCGACGACGAAGAACAGCGAGCCCAGGATCGCCACCATGTCCGCGACGAGCTGTCCCGGCAGCAGCACGGCCAGGGCCTGGATGTTGTTGAAGGAGGCGCTGCGCAGCTTCAGCCGGTACGGGGTCTTCTCGCCCTTCGAGACGAGGTAGTAGCCGTTGATGCCGAGCGGGTTCTCGGTCCAGGCGTACGTGCTGCCCTCGGGGGCCTTCAGCACCTTCGGCAGCCGCTGGTTGACCGGCCCCGGCGCCAGCTCGTCCATCCGGTCCAGGCAGGCCACCGCGAGTTCGAGGGCGTTGTGCGTCTGGTCGAGGAGGACCTCGAAGCGGGCCAGGCAGTCGCCGTCGGTACGGGTGACGACCTTGAGGACGTCCTGGAGCTCCCCGTAGGCGAGGTACGGCTCGTCGCGGCGCAGGTCGAAGTCGACGCCGGAGGCGCGGGCGATGGGGCCGGAGACCCCGTACGCGTGCACCGCCTCGGCGGACAGGACGCCGACGCCGCGCGTGCGGCCGCGGAAGATCTCGTTGCCGTGGACGAGCTTGTCGTAGACGTCCATCCGGGTCCGGACGTCGGCGATGGCCGCGCGGGCCCGGCCGAGCCAGCCGGCGGGGAGGTCCTCCTTGAGACCGCCGACGCGGTTGAACATGTAGTGCATGCGGCCGCCGGAGATCTCCTCCATCACGGCCTGGAGCTCCTCGCGCTCGCGGAACGCGTGGAAGATCGGGGTGATCCCGCCCAGCTCCAGGGGGTACGAGCCGAGGAACATCAGGTGGTTCAGGACCCGGTTCAGCTCGGCGAGGAGCGTACGCATCCACACCGCGCGCTCGGGGACCTCCATGCCGAGCATCCGCTCGACGGCCATGACGACGCCGAGCTCGTTGGAGAACGCGGACAGCCAGTCGTGGCGGTTGGCCAGCATCACGATCTGGCGGTAGTCGCGCGCCTCGAACAGCTTCTCCGCGCCGCGGTGCATGTAGCCGACCACGGGTTCGGCGCTGACGATGCGCTCGCCGTCCAGGACGAGCCGCAGGCGCAGCACGCCGTGCGTGGAAGGGTGCTGGGGTCCGATGTTGAGCACCATGTCGGTGCTCTCCGCCGCACCGCCGATGCCGACCGTGGTCTCCGTCATGGGCGCATTGTCTCAGTCCTAAGGTGGGGGGATGGATAGCGGGACGAAGCGTGAGACGGGCGAGCCCGGGTGGGTGGGGCTGCCGGGTGGGCTGCTCACGCTGCGGCGGCTGCTGCTGGTGTTCTGGACGGTGCTGCTCGCGGTGGCGACCGGCGTGTCGCTGGGGCTGCTGGCCGGGCCGGTGTGGGCGCTGTTCGGAGTGGTCTGGCTGGGGGTCCTGGCCTGGGGGTGGGTGATGCTCGGGCGGAACTGGCGGTCCTGGCGGTACGCCGAGCGGGCCGATGACCTGCTGATCAGCCGGGGTGTGCTGTGGCGGGAGCAGACCGTGGTCCCGTACGGGCGCATGCAGCTGGTGGAGGTCACCTCCGGGCCGCTGGAGCGGCGCTTCGGGCTGGCCTCCGTACAGCTGCACACGGCCGCCGCCGCGTCGGACGCCCGGATCCCGGGGCTGGTCCCGGCGGAGGCGGAGCGGCTGCGGGACCGGCTGACGGAGCTGGGCGAGGCAAGGTCGGCGGGGCTGTGACGGGGCGCTCCGCGGGGGAGCAGGGTCAGGGGGATCCGGCGATCGAGCCCCGCCGGCGTT
>NZ_JBHWBP010000107.1:0-22200 GCF_042735575.1 Streptomyces sp. NPDC059564
CAACCCGAGTTGTGTTGGGTTCTGGGGGGCTGTTTTTTTTTAATAACCCCACTGTCGGGGCCGGGGCCGGCGTGGTGGTGGGGGGGGGGGGGGGCCGGGGGGTCCCGGGCGGGGGCTTGCGGTGGGCGGCGGGACGCTGGGGCTCCGACAGGCGGCGGATCGCCGCCATCGGGACGTGCAGCCAGTCGGGGCGGTGCCGGGACTCGTAGCGGGCCTCGTACACCGCCTTGTCGGTCTCGTACGCGCGCAGCAGGACGGGGTCCTCGCGCGGGTCGCGGCCGGTGGTACGGGCGTAGCCCTCGCAGAACGCCGCCCGGCAGGCGTCCGCCCAGGCGGGGGCGAAAGGCCGGTGCGAGCGGGCGGCGTAGTCGAAGGAACGCAGTATTCCGGCGATGTCGCGCACGGCCGGTTCGGGGCGCCGGCGGTCGGCCAGCGGCCGCGCGGGCTCGCCCTCGAAGTCGATCAGCGCCCAGCTGCCGTCGGCGGTGCGCAGGGTCTGCCCCAGGTGCAGGTCGCCGTGGATGCGCTGGGCGGGGACCCCGCTGCCCCGGGAGGCGGCCAGCGCGTCGAAGGCGCCGCGCAGCCCGGCCTCGTAGGGCTGGAGGGCGGGCACCTCGCGGGCGGTGGCGGCCAGCCGCGCGGTCATCCCGGCGGCGAGCCGGGCCGTCTGCTCGGGGCCCAGGGCCAGGGTGGGCAGCGCGGAGGCCAGGGCGCTGTGGACCTCGGCGGTGGCCCGGCCCAGCGCGTGCGCCTCGGCGGTGAAGTCGGCCCCCGCTCCGAGCCGGCGCAGGGCCAGCTGCCAGCCGTCGTCGGAGCCGCGCAGGTAGGGCTGGAGGACGCCCAGGGTCAACGGTTCTCCACCGGGCAGCTCTGCCTCGTACCAGGCGACCGGCGCGGGCACCCGGGCGCATCCGGCGGCGGCCAGGGCTCTGGGCAGCTCCAGGTCGGGGTTGACCCCGGGACCGACCCGGCGGAACACCTTCAGGATGTACGAATCCCCGTAGATCAGCGAGGAGTTGGTCTGTTCCCCGGACAGCGGCCGGGGGGCCAGCCCGGCCGGGACCGGGGCCTGCGGGTCCCGGTCGAAGCGCAGCGGCCCGAGCGTCCCGGGGGAGCGCAGCCGCTCCAGCAGGATCGCGGCGAGCCGGGGGTCGCCCAGTGCCTCGTACACCGCGCGGCCCGCGTACGGACCGGCCTCGGCGTGCCCGATGAGGGCCGGGGCGAGGGCGGGCGGCAGCGGGGACGGGCGGATGCCCAGGAGGAGTTGGTAGCAGTCCCCGTCCACGTCGAGGAGCAGGTGCAGCAGCCCGGGGGTGGATCCCGGCGGGAGCAGCTCGGCCGCGGAGACGGCCCTGATCCTGCTGATGGTGCGGCCCTTGCCCGCGAACCAGCGCTGGGTGGGCAGCCAGGCCCGCAGCATGGGTTCCAGCGGGCCGATCCCGGCGGCCCGGTCGGCCGTCAGCCGGCTCCGGGCGGATGCAGCCTCCGACATGGCGTCGCGTCCTTTCCCCGGGCCGTCACAGAATGCGCAGAGTGTCCCGGATGCGCGGCAGTTGCTTCTCCGGTATGTGCGAGTGTCGGGTCAGGATGATCCGTACAGGGGCGGGCGGTTGACCCAAACGAGTGCCCGCCCCGTACCGCGGCCCCGTCAGTCGGCGCGCTGGTCGCTCCGCAGGCGGAACCAGTAGAAGCCGTGGCCCGCCAGGGTCAGCAGGTACGGCCACTCGCCGATCGGCGGGAAGCGCACGTCACCGGTGAGCTCCACGGGGACCCGCCCGTTGAACGACCGCAGATCCAGCTCCGTGGGCTGCGCGAAGCGGGAGAAGTTGTGCACGCACAGCACCAGGTCGTCCCCGAACTCGCGGAGGAACGCGAGGACCGCCGGGTTGGACGAGGGCAGTTCGGTGTACGAGCCGAGCCCGAAGGCGGGGTTCGCCTTGCGGATCTCGATCAGCCTGCGGGTCCAGTGCAGCAGCGAGGAGGGCGACGCCATGGCCGCCTCGACGTTGGTGACCTGGTACCCGTAGACCGGATCCATGATGACCGGCAGGTTCAGCCTGCCCGGATCGCAGGAGGAGAAACCGGCGTTGCGGTCCGGGGTCCACTGCATCGGGGTGCGCACGCCGTCGCGGTCGCCGAGCCAGATGTTGTCGCCCATGCCGATCTCGTCGCCGTAGTAGAGCACCGGCGAGCCGGGCAGCGACAGCAGCAGGGCGGTGAACAGCTCCATCTGGTTGCGGTCGTTGTCCAGGAGCGAGGCGAGCCGGCGCCGGATGCCGATGTTGGCCCGCATCCGCGGGTCCTTGGCGTACTCGGCGTACATGTAGTCGCGCTCTTCGTCGGTGACCATTTCGAGGGTCAGCTCGTCGTGGTTGCGCAGGAAGATGCCCCACTGGCAGCGCTCCGGGATCGCCGGGGTCTTGGCCAGGATCTCGGAGACGGGGTAGCGGGACTCTCTTCGGACGGCCATGAAGATGCGCGGCATGACGGGGAAGTGGAAGGCCATGTGGCATTCGTCCCCGCCCTTCGCGTAGTCGCCGAAGTAGTCGACGACGTCCTCGGGCCACTGGTTGGCCTCGGCGAGCAGCACGGTGTCCGGGTAGTGCGCGTCGATCTCCGCGCGGACCCGCTTGAGGAGCTGGTGGGTGCGCGGGAGGTTCTCGCAGTTGGTGCCCTCCTCGGCGTACAGGTAGGGCACGGCGTCGAGGCGGAAGCCGTCGATGCCGAGGTCCAGCCAGAAGCGCAGCGCGGAGACGATCTCCTCGACGACGGCCGGGTTCTCGTAGTTCAGGTCCGGCTGGTGCGAGAAGAAGCGGTGCCAGTAGTACTGCTTGCGTACGGGGTCGTACGTCCAGTTCGAGGTCTCGGTGTCGACGAAGATGATGCGGGCGTCCTGGTACTGCTTGTCGTTGTCGGCCCACATGTAGTAGTCGCCGTACGGTCCGTCCGGGTCCTTGCGCGACTGCTGGAACCACTCGTGCTGGTCGCTCGTGTGGTTCATGACGAAGTCGATGATCACCCGCATGCCGCGGGTGTGCGCGGCGTCCACGAACTCCACGAAGTCGGCGAGGTCGCCGAATTCGGGCAGCACGGAGGTGTAGTCGGAGACGTCGTAGCCCCCGTCGCGCAGGGGCGAGGCGAAGAACGGCGGGAGCCACAGGCAGTCGACGCCGAGCCACTGGAGGTAGTCCAGCTTGGCGGTGAGCCCTTTGAGGTCACCCACGCCGTCGCCGTTGCTGTCGTGGAAGGAGCGGACGAGGACCTCGTAGAAGACGGCCCGCTTGAACCAGTCGGGATCGCGGTCCTTGGCGGGGGTGTCCTCGAAGGTGTCGTGGACGGGATCGTTGATCATCATGTGGTGGGTGACCCTCCGGTGGGCGGGGACGGTCGCAGAGCGGCCAGCACGTGCGCGGGCGTTCGGCCCGGCTCTAGGCGCACGTAGTTCGCCCTGCCCCAGTGATAGGTCTCGCCGGTGAGCTCGTCGCGCACCGCGAGGGACCCGTGCCAGTCGAGGCCGAGTACCGGCATGTCCAACGAGACCGTCGCCTCCTGGGTGTGGTGCGGATCGAGGTTGACGACCACCAGTACGGAATTGGCTCCGGCGTGCTTCGAATAGGCGATCACCTGTTCGTTGTCGGTCGTGTGGAAGTGGATGTCGCGCAGCTGCTGGAGGGCGGGGTTGCGCCGGCGCAGCCGGTTCAGGGTGGTGATCAGCGGGGCGATGGAACGGCCCTCGCGCTCGGCGGCGGCCCAGTCGCGCGGCCGCAGCTCGTACTTCTCGGAGTCCAGGTACTCCTCGCTGCCCTCGCGCACCGGCTCGCTCTCGCAGAGCTCGTAGCCGGAGTAGACGCCCCAGGTGGGGGAGAGGGTGGCGGCGAGCACCGCGCGGACTTCGAAGGCGGGACGGCCGCCCTTCTGGAGGTACGCGTGCAGGATGTCGGGCGTGTTCACGAAGAAGTTCGGCCGCATGACGGAGGCCGAGCGGTCCCCGGACAGCTCGGTGACGTACTCGGTCAGCTCGGCCTTGGTGTTGCGCCAGGTGAAGTACGTGTACGACTGCTGGAAGCCGACCGCGGCGAGGGCGCGCATCATGGCGGGCCGGGTGAAGGCCTCCGCCAGGAAGATCACGTCGGGGTCGGTCTTGTTGATGTCCGCGATCACCTTCTGCCAGAAGACGACCGGCTTGGTGTGCGGATTGTCGACGCGGAAGATCCGGACGCCGTGGTCCATCCAGTGGCGCAGGATCCGAACCGTTTCCTCGACGATGCCGGCCATGTCGGTGTCGAAGTGGACCGGGTAGATGTCCTGGTACTTCTTCGGCGGGTTCTCGGCGTAGGCGATCGTCCCGTCCGCACGGTGGCGGAACCACTGCGGGTTCTTCTCCACCCAGGGGTGGTCCGGGGAGCACTGGAGGGCGAAGTCGAGCGCGATCTCCATGCGCAGCTCGCGGGCGCGCGCGACGAAGGCGTCGAAGTCCTCGATGGTGCCGAGCTCGGGGTGGACGGCGTCGTGGCCGCCCTCCGTGGAGCCGATCGCCCACGGCACACCGGGATCCCAACTCCCCGCAGACAGCGTGTTGTTGGGCCCCTTGCGGTAGGTGGAGCCGATGGGGTGGATGGGTGGCAGGTACACGACGTCGAAGCCCATGGCGGCGATGGCCGGCAGCCGCTCGGCGGCCGTCCGGAACGTCCCGCTGACCGGCGCCTCGCCCGGTTCGAGCACCGCGCCTTCCGAGCGCGGGAACATCTCGTACCAGGAACCGAAGAGGGCCCGCCTGCGTTCGACGATCAGGGGCAGCGCCTTGGCCGCGGTGACCAGCTCCCGGTACGGGCGCTTGGCGAGCGCCGCCTGAACGGCCGGGGCCAGCGCGGCCGCGTACCGCAGCTCGACGGGCCGGTCCTCGTCGCGCATCGCGTCGGCGGCCGCCAGTACGGCCTCGCGGCCGTCGCGCTTGGGAATCTTGGCCGCGGCCCGCGTGTAGAGCTCCGCGCCCTCCAGCAGCATCAGCCCGGTGTCGAGGCCCGCCGGGATCTTGATCGCGGCATGGGAGCGCCAGGTGGCGACCGGGTCGCTCCACGCCTCGACGGTGTAGGTCCACCTCCCCTCGAGCTCGGCGGACACCCGGGCCCCCCACCGGTCGGTACCGGGGGCGAGCTCGCTCAGCGGGACGGGCGGGCGCAGCCGCCCGCTGGGATCGCGCAGCACGACGTGCGCGGCGACGGCGTCGTGGCCCTCGCGGAACACGGTGGCGGAGATTTCGAATACCTCGTCCACGACCGCCTTGGCGGGTCTGGCGCCGCAGTCGACGGCAGGGCGGACGTCCAGCACGGGAATGCGACCGATCATGATGGGATCACCTGGGGGCAGTTCGCAGGGCTCGGTGACAACAGTCCGGCCGTGAGGACGGCCGGTAGTGCACGCTCTGTTCGCTCTGTTTCTAGCCGCTCGGAAGACGGCTGGCCTGCGGGCATGGCCGCTCCTGTCCGCGTTCACTCGGGTGGCGGGGAAAGGTTGGGGGCGGGTGCGCCGTGCGTGTACCGCGCGTACCCGCAGAGCCCTGCCCCACTCACACCCCGCCCAATCCGCGTACTCGGTTAACTACTCGTACGTAGTCGCACGCCGTTCACCAAGCCCCGGATCGACATCCGCCGAGGCTCCGTCAAGTCGGTCAGGACTAACCGATGTACAGGCAGACACCCCCGCCCCACCCGTCACAGGAGCCGGGCGCCGGCGCGGAGTTCCCGGGCATGACGCGCGACCCTCGCGGGGCGCCGGCCCGAGGCGGGATGGCCGGGAAAAGGGGTCGGCGCTAGCCTTCCGGGGGCGCTCTGCGGGTGCACAGCGTGGTGCGGCCGCTCCGATCCGTCATCCCCTGCGAAGGTGGAACACGTGAAGGCTATCCGTCGATTCACCGTGCGCCCCGTCCTCCCCGAACCCCTCATGCCGCTCGCCGAGCTCGCGCGCAACCTGCGCTGGTCTTGGCATACGGAAACCCGCGAACTCTTCCAATCCGTCGACCCCGAGGGCTGGCAGGCCACCGGCGGTGACCCCGTCCGGCTGCTCGGCGCCGTGCCCGCCGCCCGCCTGGAGGAGCTCGCCGCCGACCGGCGGTTCCTGCGGCGCCTGGCCGTCGCCGTCGCCGACCTCGACGACTACGTCCACGGCGGCAGGTGGTACCAGAGCCACGAGAACAGCGCCGGGCTGCCCGCCGCCATCGCCTACTTCTCCCCCGAGTTCGGCATCACCGCAGCCCTGCCCCAGTACTCGGGCGGGCTCGGGATCCTCGCCGGCGACCACCTCAAGGCCGCCAGCGACCTCGGCGTCCCCGTCATCGGTGTCGGTCTGCTCTACCGGCACGGCTACTTCCGCCAGTCGCTCTCCCGCGACGGCTGGCAGCAGGAGCACTACCCCGTCCTCGACCCCCACGAGCTGCCGCTCTCCCTGCTGCGCCACGACGACGACGCCCCCGCCCGGGTGTCGCTCACGCTGCCCGGCGGCCGGTCGTTGCACGCGCACATCTGGCAGGCCCACGTCGGCCGGGTCCCGCTGCTGCTCCTCGACTCCGACGTCGAGGACAACGACGCCGGGGCCCGCGAGGTGACCGACCGGCTCTACGGCGGCGGCAGCGACCACCGCCTGCTCCAGGAGATGCTGCTCGGCATCGGCGGCGTCCGGGCCGTCCGCACCTACTGCCGGATCACCGGACATCCGGCCCCCGAGGTCTTCCACACCAACGAGGGCCACGCCGGGTTCCTCGGCCTCGAACGCATAAGGGAACTGGAAGGGGAGCAGGGCCTCGGCTTCGACGCCGCCGTCGAGGCCGTCCGCGCCGGGACCGTGTTCACCACCCACACCCCCGTCCCCGCCGGCATCGACCGCTTCGAGCGCTCCCTGGTCGCCCGGCACTTCGGGGAGGGCGGCGAACTGCCCTCCGTCCCCGTCGAGCGGGTCCTGGAACTCGGCGCCGAGACCTATCCCGGCGGCGACCCCGGGGTGTTCAACATGGCGGTCATGGGCCTGCGCCTCGCCCAGCGCGCCAACGGGGTCTCCACCCTCCACGGGGCCGTCAGCCGCGGCATGTTCGCCGGGCTCTGGCCGGGCTTCGACGCCGCCGACGTGCCCATCGCCTCCGTCACCAACGGGGTGCACGCCCCGACCTGGGTCGCCCCCGAGGTGATGCGGCTCGGCGCCCGGCAGATCGGGGCCGGGCGCACCGAGGACGCCCTCGCCGTCGGCGGTTCGCCCCGCTGGGACGCGGTCGCGCAGATCGGGGACCAGGAGGTGTGGGACGTGCGCCGGGTCCTGCGCGAGCAGCTGGTGCTGGAGGTACGGGACCGGCTGCGCGCCTCGTGGAAGCAGCGCGGGGCCGCCGACGCCGAACTGGGCTGGGTGGACTCCGTCCTCGACCCGGACGTGCTGACCATCGGGTTCGCCCGCCGCGTGCCCTCGTACAAGCGGCTCACGCTGATGCTCCGCGACCCCGAGCGGCTGCGCCGGCTGCTGCTGGACCCCGACCGGCCCGTGCAGATCGTCGTCGCCGGCAAGGCCCACCCGGCCGACGACGGCGGCAAGCGGCTCGTACAGGAGCTGGTGCGCTTCTCCGACGACCCCCGGGTGCGCCACCGGATCGTCTTCCTGCCCGACTACGGCATGGCCATGGCGCAGAAGCTCTACCCCGGCTGCGACGTCTGGCTGAACAACCCGCTCCGCCCGCTGGAGGCCTGCGGCACCAGCGGGATGAAGGCCGCGCTCAACGGCTGCCTCAACCTCTCCGTCCTGGACGGCTGGTGGGACGAGTGGTTCGAGCCCGACTTCGGCTGGGCCATCCCCACCGCCGACGGCCTCGGCACGGACGAGGACCGGCGCGACGACCTGGAGGCGAACGCCCTCTACGAGCTGATCGAGGGCCGGGTCGCGCCCCGCTTCTACGACCGGGCCGGGCGTGCGGGCCTGCCCGTGCGGTGGATCGAGATGGTCCGCCGCACCCTGGTGTCCCTGGGCCCGAAGGTGCTCGCGGGGCGGATGGTACGGGAGTACGTGGAGCGGCTCTACGCCCCCGCCGCGCTCTCCCACCGGGCCCTGGACCCCGCCGCCGCGCGGGACCTCGCCTGGTGGAAGGGCCGCATCCGGGCGGCCTGGCCGCGGGTGGCCGTCGAGCACGTGGAGGCCGTCGCCGCCGCGCCCGTCGGCGGCACCGCCGAGCTCGGGGCCACCCTCACGCTGCGGGTCCGGGTGGCGCTGGACTCGCTCGCGCCCGAGGACGTCGAGGTACAGGCCGTCGCGGGCCGGGTCGACGCCCAGGACGTGATCCGGGACGGGCGGACCTTCCCGCTCAAGCCCGCCGCCGGTCCGGACCTGGAGGGCCGCTGGGTCTACGAGGGCCCGCTCGCCCTCGACCGGACGGGGCCGTTCGGCTACACCGTACGGGTCCTGCCCGCGCACCCGCTGCTGGCGACCCCGGCCGAACTGGGCCTGGTCGCCGCGCCGGCGGACGCCGAACCGGTGGGCGGCGTACTGCTGCGCTGACCGCGCCGCTCAGGGGGCGGGCGGCGGGTCCACCAGCCGCCCGTCCTCCACCAGCATCCCGGCCCGCTTGATGTTGCGCAGCGTCGGCACCGACTCCACCTGCCGGATCCCCGGCAGCGCGCCGACCCGTTCGGTCAGGAACGTGTACAGCGCGTCGGTGTCCCGGCAGATCACCACCGCCAGCAGGTTCGCCGTCCCGGTCACCGCCGCCGCGAACGGCACCTCGGGGTACCCGCCCAGCGCCGCCCCCACCTCGGCCAGCAGTGCGGGCTTCACGGTCAGCAGCAGCGTGGTCTCGGCCTCGAAGCCCAGCGTGCGCGGCACGATCTCCACGTCGAAGTAGACGGCCCCCTCGGCGCGCAGCCGCTCCACCCGCCGCCGGGCCGTGGACTCCGACAGCCCCGTCGCCCGGGCCAGCTCCGGGAACCCCGTCCGGCCGTCCCGGCGCAGCAGGGCCAGCAGCGCGCGCTCGGTCGCGTCCAGCGTGTACCGGTCCGTACCGCCCGTCGGCGCGGGCGGCTCCAGCGCGGCCACCTGGTCCGGGCCCAGCACGTCCAGCCCGAACCAGCGCTCCGGCCCGCCCGTGTACATGCGCAGGATGGTGTGCGCGCTGACCCCGGTCACCCGGCGGGTGCGCGGCAGCTTGTCCAGCAGCAGCCCGTCACGGTCCTCCGTGGTGACGGCCCGGGTGGTGCAGTGGATGTCGGTGCCGCCGGAGCCCAGGTTCACCCAGGCGATGTCCGGGCGGCGGGCCAGCGCCTCGGCGACCGCGAGCGAGGCATCCGGAGCGCACTGCACCCGCAGCCAGGACTCGAACAGCCCGATCCGGCGGCCCAGCGGCAGCCCGACCACGCGCAGCAGCCCGCTCGTGCGCAGCCTGCGGTAGCGGCGTACGACGGTCTGGTCCGACACCTCCAGGACCTGCGCGAGCCGGCTGAAGGTGGCCCGGCCGTCGATCATCAGGGCCTGGACGAGCGCCAGATCCAGGGCGTCCAGCTCCGAGTGGTTCATGGTTTCCATCATGACAGGGGAGGCGATGGGGGAAATCCGTCAGCAGGGCGGTGCTGGATGGGGGTGCGGACCATTCGGCTGCCACCTTGGGAACATCCCCCAACCGGTTCCCGAGGAGAATTTCCCATGCGTAAATGGCTGCCCCTGACGGCGGTGTGCCTCGGGGCCTTCATGCTCCTGGTCGACGTCACGATCGTGACCGTCGCCCTCCCCGACATGGCCGCGGACATGCACACGAGTTTCGCCGGCCTCCAGTGGGTGATGGACGTCTACGCCCTCGCCCTGGCCGCCCTGCTGCTCGGCGCGGGCTCGCTCGCCGACCGGATCGGGCGCCGCCGCGTCTACCTCGGCGGGCTCGCCGTCTTCGCCGCCGCCTCCCTGGCCTGCGGCCTCGCCACCGGCCCCGCCGCGCTGATCGCCTTCCGCGCCGTCCAGGGCGTCGGCGGCGCGGCGATGTTCGCCACCACCATGGCCCTGCTCAGCTCCGCCTACCAGGGCCGCGACCGCGGGGTCGCCTTCGGCGTATGGGGCGCGGTCAACGGCGCCGCCGCCGCGACCGGACCGATCATCGGCGGGCTGCTGACCGAGCACTTCGGCTGGCGCTGGATCTTCTTCATCAACCTGCCCGTCTGCGCCCTGGCCGTCTGGGTGACCCTCAGGGCCGTGGCCGAGTCCCGCAATCCGCACGCCACCGGCCTGGACCTGCCGGGCATGGCCGCCTTCACGGCGGGCGCCGGAGCCCTGACGTACGCCCTGATCCGGGTCGGCGAGAACGGCTGGACCTCCGCCGCCACCCTCGGCCTGCTGGGCCTGGCCGCGGCCGCCTTCGCCGCCTTCGTACTCGTCGAACTGCGCAGCTCCCGGCCGATGCTGGACCTCGCGCTGTTCCGCAGCCCGAACTTCGTCGCCGTCATGGCGGGCGGCCTGCTGCTGTCCGGCGCGGCCTTCTCGTACCTGATGTACGTCTCCCTGTGGCTGCAGTCCGCCGAGGGCATGGGGCCGGTCCGGGCGGGGCTGGTGCTGGTGCCGATGAGCCTGGCCGCCTTCACGGTCTCGGCGGTGGCCGGGCGGCTGCTGCACGGGGCTCCCGCGCGCCTGAGCATCGGCGGCGGGCTGCTGCTGATCGGCGTCGGGGCGCTGCTCCAGGCCTGGATGCTGGACGCCGGGGACGGCTGGACGGCGCTGGTGCCGGGGCTGGTGCTGACCGGGATCGGCGTGGGGATGGCCACCCCGCCGCTGGCGGCCACCGCGATGGCGGCCGTGGCGCCGGCCCGGGCGGGCATGGCGGGCGGCGCGCTGAACACCGCCCGGCAGCTGGGCAACGCGCTGGGCATCGCGGTACTGGGCGTGGTGTTCCACGCCGGGCTGGTGTCCGGGCTCGGCGGGCAGCCGCGCGAGGCCGCCGACGTACTGGCCTCCGGCGGGGCGGGACACCTGCTCGCGGCGGCCCCGGCCGCGCGGGAGTGGGTGGAGGCCGCCTTCGCGAGCGGGCTGCGGGAGACCTTCCTGGCCTCGGGGGTGATGGGCCTGGTGGGCGCGCTGGTGGTGGTGCTGCTGATCCGCCGCCCCGCCGCGGTCGCCCCCGTCCCGGCGCGGGCCGCCTCCGCCGCCGCGGCGACCGGACCCGCCGAACGGGCTTCCGTCTGAGGCGGCGCCGTATGGGTGGCGGATGGCTCAGGAGCGCTCCGGGAGGGTGAACCTTCGAACGCACTGCGCATGCCGAATCGTTTCAGCAGTCCGGTCCGCTCCTACGCTGCCCGCGGATGCCCACCGGACCGGGCATCCACGGAACCCGAGAAACGGACTCCTTCATGCGCCTTCGCACCGCCGCAGCCGCGGTCCTCGCCTCCCTCGCGCTCGTCCTCCCCACCGCCGGCCAGTCGCTGGCCGCCGACCCGCACCACGACGGCCTCGGCGTCCTCTACTACCGGTACACCGACGGAGACAGTGACACGCGGACCGGGCAGATCCATCCCGCCGACAACGACACCTGCTACCAGCTCACCCACGCCCAGCGCCACCCGGCCTTCGCCGTGAAGAACGAGACGGAGTCCGTGGCGCTGCTCTTCCGCGACGGCCACTGCGGCGGCGAGCCCGAGGAGACGCTCTTTCCGGACCGCCGCACGGACAACCTGAACGTCCGGTCGGTCCTGTTCAAGCCGGTCGACGGGCACCACGGCCGTCACGACGACGACAACTGGGAGGACCGCGAGGACGAGGACCGCAACGGCGGTCCGCGTCACGCGCAGAACCGGACGGGCGACCTCATCAACCGGGTCGTCCACTCCATGCGCTGATCCGCACCCCGCGCACGACCGGGCCCGGCACCCCCTCGGGGGCGCCGGGCCCGGCCGCGTCGCGGGTCCTCAGCGGCCGCCGGCCCCCGCCGACAGGAACTCCACCACGTCCGCCGCCGTATAGGGGGAGGCGTCGGGCGAGAGCCGCGGCAGGAACGACAGGTCCTTGCCGATCGTCACCAGCGGCGGCTCCGTCCGCCCACCCGGCCGCCGCTGGGCCAGCCCGATGGTGGCCAGCAGCCCGTTGCACAGGCACCGCTTGCCCTCGGCGTCCGCCGCCGTCCCGCCCTTGCGGACGTACGCGGCCACCGGCTCCGAGGCGCACCGGTAGACCAGCCCGCGCGGCCCCCGGACGGGCGTGCGCAGGAAGCCCAGGTCGCAGACCCGGCGCCGGGCCGCTGTCACGTCCGGCTCGGAGACGGTGCCCGGCAGCTCCGCCACCTTGAAGGGGAAGGGCGTAGGGGAGGCCTCCGGGTCGTTACGGACCGTCAGGGTCCCGGCGTGCGCCCGGCCGAGCAGCTCCTCGCGCAGGTGGCGGGCCATCCCAACTCCTCGCACAGCGCGAACGCGCTGCCGATCTGCACCCCGGCCGCGCCCTCGGCCGGCTGGGGCATGGGGCACGTCCGTCGCTCGGTGGTCACCCGGACCTACGGCTGTGTAGGTTCGCTGGATTCCACTATCTCCCCGCGGCCGCCCGCCGCCGGGCGCCGAAGGTCCCGGCCTCGGGGGGAACAGGTCCCGCGGGGCGGGGTACTTGGGACGGGCACATGGGACGGGCACATGGAACAGGACCGCCCGGGGAGGTCATCTCTCCCGGGCGGCCCCGTGGTCTATCGGTTCAGCTCTGGTTCACCGCTGTCCCCGCGGGGATCAGAAGGTGAGCTTCCAGCTGTCGATCTTGCCGACGTCGGCGGAGGCGAGGTCCGCGACGCGCAGCTTCCAGACACCGTTGGCGACCTCGGAGGAGGCGTTCACGGTGAAGCTCTGGATGATGTTGTCCGCGCTGCCGCCGGTGCGGTTGCGCAGGTTGTAGAGGGTGCCGTCGGGGGCGACGAGGTCGACCTTCAGGTCACCGACGTACGTGTGCTTGATGTCGACGTCCACCTTGAGGGTGCTCGGCGCGTTGCCGGAGCGGCTCACGGTGATCGGCGACTCGACGGTGGCGTTGTCGTTGATCGTGTAGTCCGCGGTGTTCTCGAAGACGTTCTGCTGGGAGGTGCCGACCGTCCAGGTGAAGGCCGCCGTCCCGGTCTTGCTCGCCGAGTCGGTCACCGTGACGGTCACGTTGGACGTGCCCGCGGTGGTGGCCGTACCCGAGATCAGGCCGGTGGAGGAGTTGATCGACAGGCCGGCCGGCAGGCCGGTCGCCGCGTAGCTCAGCGCACCCGGGTTGGTGCTGGTCGCCTGGACCTGAAGGCTCACAGCGGTGTTGACCTGGGTGGTCTGGTTGGCGATCGGGGTGACCGAGACACCGCTGGGCGCGGGCCGGGAACCGACCGCGATGGCGGCCCAGGCGTTGGCCACGTTGTTGTACGTGACCGAGTTTGCGCCGTAGAGGTCGGCGGCGGCCTGGAGGGTCGCCGTACGGGCGGCCGCGTAGTTGGTGTTGGACTTGAAGTAGCCCACCGTCAGCGCGCGGAACCAGATCTTCGCGGCGGCGTCCCGGCCGATCGCGGTGACCGGGAGGTTGTCCGAGGTCGGCGAGTTGTAGCTGACGCCGTTGATGACCTTGGCGCCGGAGCCCTCGGACATCAGGTAGAAGACGTGGTTGGCCGGGCCCGACGAGTAGTGGACGTCGATGCCGCCGATGCCCGAGTACCACGCGTCCTTGGAGCCGCCGTCCTTGCTCGGCTTGTCCATGTAGCGCAGCGGGGTACCGTCGCCGTTGATGTCGATCTTCTCGCCGACCAGGTAGTCGCCGACGTCGTTCGGGTTGTTGGCGTAGAACTCGACCGCCGCCGCCATGATGTCGGAGGTGGCCTCGTTCAGACCGCCGGGCTCACCGCTGTACGTCATGTTGCCGGTGACCGAGGTCAGACCGTGGGTCATCTCGTGCGCGGCCACGTCGATGGACGTCAGCGGGTGCGTGTTGCTCGTGCCGTCGCCGTAGGTCATGCAGAAGCAGGAGTCGTCCCAGAACGCGTTGACGTACGCGTTGCCGTAGTGGACCCGGCTGTACGGGGCCACGCCGTCGTTGCGCAGGCCGTTGCGGCCGTGCACGTTCTTGTAGTAGTCCCACGTCAGCTGGGCGCCGTAGTGGGCGTCCGCGGCGGCGGTCTCCTTGTTGGAGGCGGCGCCGTTGCCCCACACGTCCGTGGTGTTGGAGAAGAGCGTGCCGGTGCCGGAGGAGCCACCGTTGAGGTTGTAGGTCTTGTGGCTGCCCCGGCCGGCGTCGGTCAGCGTGAAGTTGCTGCCCGACTGCGAGGTGCCCATCGTGACCTGGCCGCTGTACATGGTGTTGCCGGTGCCGGTCTCGATGGCCTGCCACTGGGTGATCTTCGCGCCGGTCTTGGCGTTGGTGACCACGTGGAGCTGGCTGGGGGTGCCATCGTCCTGGAGGCCGCCGACGACGGTCTCGAAGGCGAGGACCGGGACGCCGTCCGCGGCCCAGACGACCTTGCGGGCGCCCTTGTCGGCCTTGGCCTGCTTGGAGCCCTCGGCGTTCGCGGCCGAGACGGCCTGGCCCTCGGCGGCGGCGGGGGTGACCGTGGCGTTGGTGTCCGAGACCTTGATCTCGTGGTTGGTCGCCTTGGTCACGCTCTTGGTGGCGCCGTCCTTCGCGTGGACGGTGAGGTCACCACCGAGGACGGGAAGTCCGTCGTAGGTGCGCTCGTACGTGGTGTGCGTGGTGCCGTCCGCGTCCTTGACCACATCGCGGACGACGAGCCTCTCGCCGCCGCCGAGGCCGAGCGCCTTGGCGGCCTGCGTGGTGGTCGAGTTGGCCTCGGCGAGGAGCGTCGCACGCTCCGAAGCGCTGAGTACGAGGGCGGCCGCACCCGGGTTGGGCTGGGCTGCCGTGCGGGCCTGCGACGCGGTGGCGTCGGCGGTGGCGGTTCCGGCCTGTATACCTACGGCGAGCAGGGCTGCCGCGGCTACGAGTGCTCCGGCCGCAGTGGCACGCCTCTGGGGGGTGGAACTCAACGCAGACTCCTTCTGCAAGGGGGGTTCCGGATGGCTGGGTGGGCCTCCGGGCAGATCAGGGCTGGTGCGATGAACGGATCGAAGAGTGCCATCTGTTGGCCGTGATGTCAGGGCCGCGTCAAAGGATTGGCTGGAAACGGTTCGTTGTCCGAAGAGACGTATCCGGTATCCGAACCATTCACCTTCGTGTGGGAGAAAGGGGCCCGGGATCCGGAATGGTTGATACCGGTACTTAACGCTTGGGCAACGAGAGGCCTCGTTCACCCAAATGGCATTTAACGTACGGGTGTTTGTCGTACTGTTTCCCGGTGCGGCCGATGTCCGTCGCCAGGGGAAGCCACGGGCACGCGCCACCGACACAGACCACGTGCCAGGGGGGCCCATGAGGCATGTCCATTTTCCTGCGCAAAGAGTGGCCAGACCGGCCGTTGATGCGGAGGGGTCTGCGACTGCCCCCGCCCGGCGGCTCGGTGACAAAGCCCGCTGGTATCTCCCGGTGGCGGTGACCGCCGATTTCGTCGGCGCCGCCGCGCCGGTCGGCCTGGTTTTCGACGCCGCGCAGCAGGCCAGGCCGGTCGCCTGCGCCCTCGCCGCCGCGCTGGCGTGGACCGGAGTGCAGGCCCTGCGCCGACGTTACGCCTCCCGGGCGCTCGGAGAATCCCGCGGTGTGCTGCCCGTCGTCCATGACTGGCTGATTCTGATCGGCGTGTTGGCCGTCGCCCGGGTGCTGACGGGGGAGGGCACCCCCCGGCTGGCCGCCCTCGGCGCGCTGCTGCCCGCCCTCCTCGTCACCGTCGCCTGCCACAAACTGACCTACCGTCACCTCTCCGCCGCCCGCCGGGAGGCACACGCCGTCAGCCGGGTGCTGGTGATCGGGGAGCCGGACGCCGCCGAGCACGTCATCGGCCACCTCGCCGCCCGCACCGACCACCCGTACGTCGTCGTCGGCGTGGTCCCCGTCGGCGCCGGTTCCCTGACCAGCGGGGTGCCCGTCGCGGCCCGGCTGGATCCCGGGATGCCGAAGGCGCCGGGCGGCGACTGCGCCGCCGTCCTGGGCGCCGTCCGCACCCACCACGCCGACCTGGTGCTGGTGGCGCCGGGGGCGCGGATCGCGGGGGAGCGGCTGCGCCGGGTGGCGTGGGCGCTGCACGACGAGGGGCTGGAGCTGGCCGTCTTCCCCGGGCTGGTCGAGGTCTCCGTCAAGCGGCTGGAGACCCTGTCCGCGGGCGGGCTGGCCGTCCTGCGGGTCGCGCCGCCCGTGCGCAAGGGGGTGCAGACCCTGCTCAAATCGGTGCTGGACCGGGCCGGCGCCGGGGTCGGACTGCTGCTGCTCTCGCCGCTGTTCCTGACGGTCGTCCTGGCGATCCGGCTGGGCTCGCGCGGTCCCGCCTTCTACAGCCAGCGCCGGATCGGCCGCGACGGGGTGCCGTTCGTCATGTGGAAGTTCCGCACCATGGTGGTGGACGCCGAACTGCTGAAGGCGGAGCTGTCGGGGGCCAACGAGAGCGACGGCCTGATGTTCAAGATGCGCCGCGATCCCCGGGTGACCCGGGTGGGCCGCCTGCTGCGCCGGACCTCGCTGGACGAACTGCCCCAGCTGGTCAACGTGCTGACGGGCAGCATGTCCCTGGTCGGCCCGCGCCCGCCGCTGCCGGAGGAGGTGGCCGAGTACGACGAGGTCGAGCTGCGCCGGCTCACCGTACGGCCCGGGATGACCGGCCTGTGGCAGATCAGCGGGCGGTCGGACCTCTCTTGGGACGAAACGATTCAGCTTGATCTGCAGTACGTCGACAACTGGTCGTTCACCAGCGACGTCGACGTGATGGGCCGTACGCTCCGCGCCGTCGTCGACGGCCGCGGAGCGTACTGAGCCGTGGTGGAGTCAGCCCTGCCGGCTCTGGTCGAGCCACCAGCGGTAGGTGGAGGCGATGCCGTCGCGCAGCGGGATGCCCGGCTTCCAGCCCAGCGAGGTCAGACGGGACACGTCGAGCAGCTTGCGCGGGGTCCCGTCCGGCTTGGACGTGTCCCAGGCGAGCCGGCCGCGGAAGCCGGTCACCTCGGCGACCGTCTCGGCCAGCGCCTTGATGGTCAGGTCCTCGCCGCAGCCGATGTTGACGGGCTCGTCGCCGTCGTAGCCCGCCAGCAGCACCGCGCAGGCGGCCGCGAGGTCGTCGACGTGGAGGAACTCCCGGCGCGGGGTGCCCGATCCCCACAGGGTGACCTCCTCGCGGCCCTCGGCCGCCGCCTCGTGGAAGCGGCGGATGAGTGCGGGCAGGACGTGCGAGGACTCCAGGTCGAAGTTGTCGCCCGGGCCGTAGAGGTTCGTGGGCATGGCCGAGATGTACGAGGCCCCGTACTGCTTGCGGTACGACTGGACCTGGACGATGCCGGCGATCTTCGCCAGGGCGTACGCCTCGTTGGTGGGCTCCAACGGACCGGTCAGCAGGGCGTCTTCGCGGATCGGCTGCGGGGCGAGCTTCGGGTAGATGCAGGAGGACCCGAGGAACAGCAGCCGGCCGACCCCGGCGGCGTGCGCTCCGGCGATGACGCTCAGCTGGATCCGGAGGTTGTCCTCCAGGAACTGCACCGGGTACGTGCTGTTGGCCATGATCCCGCCGACCTTGGCGGCGGCCAGCACGACCGCGTCCGGGCGCACGTCCCGCACGTACGCCTCCGTGGCGGCCGCGTCGCGCAGATCGAGGTCGGCGCGGCCGCGGGTGAGCACCTCGTGGCCGTCGGCGGTGAGGCGGCGCACGACCGCGGACCCCACGAGGCCGCGGTGTCCGGCGACGAAGACGCGGGCGTGCGGGGGCAGGAGCGGCGAACTAGTCATACCGCCGATGATGCCAGTCCGCTGGCCGCGGTTTTCCCGGGAGCCCGCATCCCGGGAACCCACATCCCGGGAGCCCGCATCCCGGGAACCCACATCCCGGGAGCCCGCATCCCGCGCCCCCGGAGTCCGCGAGCGGCGCGTCGCCCCTCCCCGGGGGACCCGCCCCGGCCCCGCCGCCCCGGAGGCGGGCTCCGCCCCGCGGACGAAGTACCGTACGCATCCAGCCCCGGCCCGGGGGTGCGACCCCGGCCGGTCGGGCCGGGCGCGGCACGCACACGAACGACAGCTACCACCAACTGGGGGACCCCATGGGCAAGACCGCACTGATCACCGGCGTCACCGGACAGGACGGCTCGTACCTCGCCGAGCTCCTGCTCTCCAAGGGCTACACGGTGCACGGGCTCGTGCGGCGGTCCTCGAGCTTCAACACGGAGCGGATCGACCACATTTACCAGGACCCGCAGACGGCGAACCGTTCCTTCGTGCTGCACCACGCGGACCTGTCCGACGGCGTCGCCCTGGTGAACCTGCTCCGCGACATACGCCCCGACGAGGTCTACAACCTCGGCGCGCAGTCCCATGTCCGGGTCTCCTTCGACGCCCCCCTCTACACCGGCGACGTGACCGGCCTGGGCGCGCTGCGCCTGCTGGAGGCCATCCGGGCCAGCGGCGTGGACACCCGGATCTACCAGGCCTCGTCCTCCGAGATGTACGGCGCGACCCCGCCGCCGCAGAACGAGGGCACGCCGTTCCACCCGCGCAGCCCCTACGGCGCCGCCAAGGTGTTCGCGTACTGGACCACGGTGAACTACCGCGAGGCGTACGGCATGTTCGCCGTCAACGGGATCCTCTTCAACCACGAGTCCCCGCGCCGCGGCGAGACCTTCGTGACCCGCAAGATCACCCGCGCGGTCGCCCGGATCAAGGCCGGTCTCCAGGACCGCCTCTACCTCGGCAACCTCGACGCGGTCCGCGACTGGGGCTACGCCCCGGAGTACGTGGACGCGATGTGGCGGATGCTCCAGCAGGACGAGCCGACCGACTACGTGGTGGCCACCGGAGTCGCCGCGACCGTCCGCGAGTTCGTCGAGTCCTCCTTCACCCACGCGGGCCTCGACTGGAACGAGCACGTGCGCTACGACCCCAAGTACGAGCGCCCGAGCGAGGTCGACGCCCTCATCGGCGACGCCTCCAAGGCGCAGGAGATCCTCGGCTGGAAGCCGTCGGTCCTGGTGCCGGAACTGGCGCGGATCATGGTGGACTCGGACGTCCGGCAGGTCGAGGACCAACTGGCGGGCGCGAGCGTCCGTATCGACCGCTGAGGGCTTATATATTTCCCCTACGATTTGCCGTGTCCCGGTCATCTCCGAGGCTCTACGCGGTCCTGACCGGGTCAAACCTGCCGTATGTCCGAAGTGCGCCCTCCGTGTTGAACCCTGTTGATTCCAAGTTGGCATGCAATTGGGTCAAGTGAGGTGACCGGGCCCTCGCGTGAGCCCTAGTCTGCGCCAGTACATATGGCTGTTCGGATAGTTCCAGCCATCAAACCGGGCGATTGCCCTGGGGGGCTCATGCGTAGATCCAGAGGGCTGACTGCTGCCCTCGTCCTGTCACTGGCCGGCGCCGGCACCGGCCTGGGCCTGGTGCTGATGCCCGCGGCGTCCGCCATCACGCCGCCCGTGGCATTCACCGCCGACGAACTGCCCACGTGGCAGCCGAACGGCGTCGTCTTCGCCATGGACCAGGCGGGCGGCACCGTCTTCGCCGGCGGCACCTTCTCGGCGGTCCGCCCGCCCGAAGGCTCCGGCACGGGCACCGAGCAGGAAGCAGTGAACTTCGTGGCGCTCGACGCCGCCACGGGCAACCCCACCGCCTGCAAGCTGGCCTTCACGATCGGCGACGGCACCGCGACCGTACGGGCGCTCGCCGTCTCGAAGGACAAGAAGACCCTGTACGCGGGCGGTTACTTCGGCGCCGTCAACGGCACCCCGGTCTCCAGCCTCGCGGCGATCGACATCGAGAGCTGCACCCCCAAGGCTTCGTTCCACCCGAGCGTCCCCGCCACCGTGCGCGCGCTCGCCGTCACCGACGACACGCTGTACGTCGGCGGCGACTTCGGCACCGTCGAGGGCCAGACCCGCGAGCGGTTCGCCGCGGTCGACGCGGGCTCCGGCGCGCTCAAGCCCTTCACCGCCAACGCGGACGAGCCGGGCCGCGCGATCGAGGTCAGCAACGACGGGAAGAACGTCCTGCTCGGCGGGGACTTCTTCTCGGTCAACGGCTCCAACACGCACGCCCTGGCGGTCGTGAACGCCACCACCGGCGCCGTCACCAAGACCTACAGCAACATCCCCTCCAACTCGGTGGTCAAGCACATCGCGGCCGACGCGACGGGCTACTACACGGGCAACGAGGGCTCGGGCGGCGGTGTCTTCGACGGCCGCATCGGCCTCGGCACCGACTTCAACGAGAAGTGGCGCGACCGCTGCCTGGGCGCCACCCAGTACGTGCTGCCGTACGACGGGGTGCTCTACAGCTCCTCGCACGCACACGACTGCTCGCTGGAGAACCAGTTCCCCGACGGCAAGCGCAACTTCCTGCTGGCCGAGCGGACCGACCACCAGGGCGCCGCCCCCGCGCCCGTGGACGGTTTCGTGCCGAGCCCGCCGAAGCTGGGCTGGCACCCCACCGCCAACGACGGCATCGGCGAGGGCATCGGCCCGCGCGTCATGTCCGTCGCGGAGAAGAACGACGTCAAGTACCTGTGGGTCGGCGGTGAGTTCACCCTCATCAACGGCAACCCGCAGCAGGCCCTGACCCGCTTCGCCTCCACCGGTGACGTCGGCGCCCCGACCACCCCGGTCGCCAGTGCCGGAAGCGTCAGGCCCGGCGAGGTCCAGGTCCGCTGGCGCACCAGCTACGACGCCGACGACAGCGAGCTGACCTACCGGATCTACCGCAACGGCTCGGCCACCCCGATCGCCACGGTCGCGGCCTCCTCGCTGGAGTGGGAGCGCCCCCAGGCCTCCTGGACCGACACCACCGTCAAGGCCGGCCAGGCCTACACCTACCGGGTGACCGCCACCGACGGCGCGGGCAACACCAGCGCCCTGTCGGCGAACGCCGCCGTGACCGTCCCGGCCTCGGTCCAGGCCTACCCGGACAAGGTCCGCGCGGACGGCGCCGGCCTGTACTGGCGCTACGACGACACCGTCAGCCCGTACGTGGCCGACTCCTCGGTCTCCGGCAACACCAGCGGCGTCCAGGTCGCCTCGCCGACGCTGCGCCAGAGCCCCGGCGCCGTCACCGGCACCAGCACGGCCATGGGCTTCAACGGCACCACGCAGCAGGTGTACAGCGACCACCGCCAGTCCGTCGGCACCTCGTACTCCATCGAGACGTGGTTCAAGACGAACACCACGCGCGGCGGCAAGCTCGTCGGCTTCGGCAACAACACCGTCAACGCCAGCGGGACGTACGACAAGCAGATCTACATGACCAACACCGGTCGGCTGATGTTCGGCGTCTACAACGGCTCCTCGCGCACCGTCACCACCGGTCTCTTCGAGACGTACAACGACAACAAGTGGCACCACGTCGTCGCCACGCAGGGCCCCGGCGGCATGACGCTGTACGTCGACGGCCAGAGCAAGGGCACGAACAGTGCCACGAACTTCACGCCCTACACGGGCTACTGGCACGTGGGCGGCGACAACCTCAGCAGCTGGCCGAGCCGTCCGACCAGCAGCTTCTTCGCCGGATCCATCGACGAGACGGCCGTCTACCCGTCGGTGCTCACCCAGGCCCAGGTCAAGTCCCACTTCGACCTGGCCAAGGCGCCCGTCGACACGGTCACCAAGGTCATCGCCTCCGAGGACACCTACATCAACCAGGGCGCGCCGAGCACCGCGTACGGCACGTCCACCCAGCTCGCGGTGCGCGGCTCCTCGGCGTACGAGTCGTACCTGCGCTTCACCCTCCCGGCCGCTCCGTCCGGGCAGGTCCTGAAGTCGGCCTCCCTGCAGTTCAAGACCTCGACGCAGGCCGGAGCCGGCAGCGCCGACACCGTGTCCGTGGTCCCGGTCACCGGAACCTGGAGCGGCACGGGCACGACGTTCAACACCAAGCCCACCCTCGGCACCACCCCGCTCGGCACCATCGCGGGCGTGCCGGACGGCTCGGCCGTGCAGAACGTCGAGCTGGACACCACCGCCGTCTCCGCCGTACTGGGCAGCGGCTACAGCCTCGCCCTGACGAGCACCGGCACCGACGCCCTGTGGCTGTGGTCCTCGGAGTCGACGGCCGCGGACGCCGCTCCGCAGCTGATCCTCACCTTCGGCCCGAAGTAACCGCCTGACGGCGTACGGGGCCCGGCCGACTCGCGCCGGGGCC
>NZ_JBHWBP010000108.1:0-22020 GCF_042735575.1 Streptomyces sp. NPDC059564
CCTCACCCTCACCATGGCCGGAGTGCTGCTGCCGTGCCTGATGCTCTACGTCTGGCTGCGCCGCCGGCGCAGCCAGACGCCACCGCCGATGCCCGAGGTGACCCACGCCGTCACGCACGCCCGGGCACCCTCCGCGAAGTGAGTAGGGAACCTCCGCTCGCCCTCGCCGCGGACGACCGCCGAAGACACCTATCTGGACGGGCTCCGACCCCTGGTGGACGGCCTCCTGGCTCGCCGTTGACCTGCCCATTCACTTCGTATCTGCCCGAGCGCCGATCCGATGCCGACACTTCTGCCCGCACGTCACACGAAACCGATCTCAACCGCGGTGGCGGCCAGTTGACCGTCAACCGCGCCTGACGAGCCGCTGCCCAGGCCCCTCGCGGTCTTGCTCCGACCCGGCACCCGCCGATGGCCGGATCGTGGCGTACGCTCCGCGCTCACGGGTACGAGAGCTGTGGCACGGACAGCGCCCGTACCGGCCATCGACGACAGGGAGAACGATGTGAAGACGAGTGCGATGGCCAGGGTGGTTCCCGTACTGCTCCTGGCAGGGCTGTTCCTGGCCCCGCTGCCCGCGAACGCGAGCGAGGCCCCCGCGGCCCACCGGACAGGCGCGGCTCTGAGCGCGGCCGGGGCAGCGGCTCCGGGAGGAGGGCTGGCCGGATCCGCCCGGGAGGCTGCCGCCGCGCAGGCCGGCACCCAGGCCGTCGGCACCCGGCTCGCTGTGGCCGACGCGAAGGACGGGAAGAAGAAGTCCAAGAAAAAGAAGAAGGGCTTCCTCGGGAAGGTGGGTATCGCCGCGCTGGTGGTGGCCGTGCTGGTCGGGCTGCTGGTCGTGGCCGCCGTCATCGCCCTCGTCATGATCGGGCGCTCCCGCCGACGGCGGACCTGACGGCCGGAGCGCCGCAGGCCGCGGCCACCCTGCACCGGTGACCGAGACGGCCGTCGGCGACCGCCGCTTCCCGCGCACCCTGCCCGACGTCGCCCGCCGGGCGGGAGCCGGTCCGGTAGCGTGGCCGGGTGATCTCCGGTGACGCCCTAGTGAAGCGGCTGCGGGCGCTGGCCGCCCGAGTCCCGTTCGACCTCGCGGTACAACCCGGCCTGACGGCTGCCGACTTCGACCGGTGGCCCGTCCCGGTGCCGACCTCGGTTCGCCAACTGCTGGGCGTACTCGGCGGCTTCGCGGTGCCACCGGTCGAGTTCGTGTTGACCGGCCACCCCCGCCAGGCTCGCGACCACGGCCTTCCGTACCCCCACTGGCTGGTCACCGACGACGGCGGTGGCGGCGTCACCTGGGTCGACATCGAGGCCGACGGCCGGTGGGGCCAGGTGCTGATGCAGTACCGCGAGGGCGGACTCCACGTCGAGGCCGACTCGCTGCCGCACTGGCTCGACCGGCTCATCGGGACAGCGGAGGAACTGGTCGACGAGACGGGCTTCGAGGAGGGCGTCCAACCGTACGCCGACGATTTCTGGGACCTCCTGCAGTTGGACGGCCCGGACCTGCCGCTGCACCCCGCGGCCGAACTGCGGGGCAGCCCCGGCTCGGACCCGGTGGTCGCCGGCCTCGCCGAGCGAGTGCCGGACGGCGCGTTGATCGCCGACCTCCGCGGAGCCCTACCGGGCAGCCGGGTCCGCTTCGACCGGGCACTCAGGCGATACCGCCTGGACCGGGCGGTCGGCGGCCCGGTGTTCGCGGCCGTTCCCCGGAACGACTGAGCTCGGTGGAACGGTCCGGCGGAACCAAGATCGCTGTGCTGCATCCCGCTGGATCTGGCCGTGTACGCACCCGGACGGAGCTTCAGCGACCCCGCGACCGGCGCGCGCATCGACGTCCTCGCGGGCGGACAAACGGGAGACACGGTGCGGCTGAGCAAGGGGTGAAGCCGGTCCCACAGCGCTACCGGGCCCGTGCCACCAGGTGCTTTATGAACCAGTCCCGGGCAAGGGCGGCCACTTCGTCCAGTGCTCCCGGCTCCTCGAAGAGATGCGTGGCGCCGGGGACGACGTCGAGCCGGTTCTCGCAGCGCAGTTCCCGCTGGGCCTGCTGGTTGAGGCCGAGCACCGTCGTGTCGAGGCCGCCCACGATGAGGAGTGTGGGAGCCCGTACGCCGGCGAGCCGTGGCCCGGCGAGGTCGGGGCGGCCGCCACGGGAGACCAGGGCGCCGATGTCCGCGTCGGCGGAACCGGCGGCCCACAACGCCGCCGCGGCGCCGGTGCTCGCTCCGAAATAGCCGATCGGGACGGACCGGAGGTGCTGCAGCCAGCGGGTGGCGTCCACCAGCCTCCGGCCGAGGGTTTCGATGGCGAAGACGTTCGCGCGTTCGGTTTCCTCCGCCGGTGTGAGCAGGTCGAAGAGCAGGGTGCCCAGGCCCGCCCGATTCAGGGCCGCCGCCACCGACAGGTTGCGCGGGCTGTGGCGGCTGCTGCCGGAGCCATGGGCGAACATGACGACCCCACCCGCGCCCTCCGGCGAGATGAGGTCCCCGGCCAGCCTGACGCCGCCCGCGTTCACCACCACCTCGCAGGCCCGGGCGGGCGGGCGCGCTACGGGGCGGTCGGCGCGGTCGGCGGCTTGCGCCAGCAGGGCGAGGACCTCTTCGTCGGGGGTCTGGGTGAAGTCCTGGTACCACTCGCCGACAGCGCGGAAGGCGCGCGGCGTGGACAGGCAGACCACTTCGTCGGCCTGGGTGCGCAGCCGGGCGACCGCATCCGGCGGCGCCACCGGAACGGCCAGCACCACACGGGCCGCGCCCTGCGCCCGTACGACCTCGCATGCGGCCGCGGCCGTGGCGCCGGTCGCGATCCCGTCGTCCACCACGATCACCGACCGTCCGTCGAGCGGTACGCGCGGCCGGTCGCCGCGGAACCGCCGCGCTTGACGGGCGAGCGCTGCCGTCTCGGCGCGCTCGACCGCCGCGAGATCCTCGCGCCCGACCCGGCCGAGGCGGACGATGTCGTCGCTGATGACCCGCACGCCGCCCTCGCCGATGGCGCCGAATCCCAGTTCACGGTGGGAGGGGACCCCGAGCTTGCGCACGACGACTACGTCGAGCGGGGCACCCAGCGCCCGCGCCACCTGGAAGGCCACCGGGACTCCGCCACGGGGCAGTCCCAGGACGACGGGATCCTCCCCCACCAGGTGACGGAGCGCTTCGGAGAGCTGCTGTCCTGCGTCCGTGCGATCGGTGAACATCATGGTGTTCACTCCCTGCCCAGGGTGACGGAAACCGCGTACCCACCTACTCCGAAGCAAGCCCATGTGCGGCTTCCGCGCAAGTCGGGGACGGTCGGTCGGAGGGAACGAACCGGAGCGGTTCCGCTGGCGCCGGCCAGGCGCCCCGGGCTCAGCCGAGCCCAGGAGCGCCCCACACCGGGAACCAGCGGCCGAGGTCCGGCTCGATCGGCAGGTCGTCCGCGAGCAGCGCCCTGATCTGCAGTTCCGTGACGTTGTCACGCCTGCCGGTCTCCCCGGTCTGTCCGGGAAGCGGCGCGAACGGGTAGAAAGTGCCGCGTTTGTACAGGTAGACCATGGCCAGAGCACGCTCCGCCGCTGCCTCACGGAAACCCATCAGGGAACAGAGCAGCTGCGGACCGAAGCCGGCGTCCTGGAGGAGGGTGTTGACGGCGTGCAGGTCGTTGACCAATGAGGCGGTGTCGTCGGCAGGGTGCCGGGCGAGGAGCCAGGTGTAGCCGTACGCGTCCTGGCTGAACTCGACCGGCCGGCCCCCGCCGCCGGTATCGGCGTCGAGCAGCTCCCGTACATCCTCCTGGAGCCGGGCGAAGGCACCGCCTTCGACGCTGGCGAAGCACACCGAGCCGACGCCGGTCGGAACGAACCCGGCACCCGCCTGAAGGGTGATCGCGGCGCTGGGCAGGCCGAAGAGCCGGTCGAGGTCGGGAAGTACCGGCTTGCTGCGGCCGAGGATGGTGTCGAGGAGTCCCACGGTACGAACCTCCGTTGCCGGTGCTGCGCCCGGCTGGTCAGGGGCGGCCGAGCTGCGCCGCGATCCTGCCCAGCCGGTCCAACCGCTCCTCCAGCGTGGGGTGGGAGGAGAGCAGCCTGCTCAGGCTTTCCTTCGACGAGAACGCGGGCGCGAACCAGAACGCGTTGAACGGCTCCGCCGTGCGCAGGTCCCGGCTAGGGATCCTCGCCATCTCACCGGTCACCTTGGTGAGCGCCGAGGCGAGCGCCGACGGCCGGCCGGTCAGCAGCGCGGCCGCGCGGTCGGCGGACAGCTCGCGGTAGCGGGACAGCAGCCGGGTCAGCAGAAAGCTGATCACGTAGACGACGGCGCTGACCAGGGGTATCAGGAGCGCCACGATGGCGGCGTTGCTGTCGCGGCTGTTGCGGCCGAGTCCGCTGTAGACCGCGACACGGGTCATGACTCCCGCGAGGACACCGAGGAACGACGCGACGGTCATCACCGCGACGTCGCGATGGGCGACGTGCGACAGCTCGTGCGCGAGGACACCCTCCAGCTCCTCCGGCTCCAGGCGGCGCAGCAGCCCCGTGGTGACGCAGACCAGTGCGGTGCGCTCGCCCCGGCCGGTGGCGAAGGCGTTCGGCACGTCGAGGTCGGCGATCGCCACCCTGGGCTTGGGCATGTCGGCGAGGGCGCAGATACGGTCCACGGCACCGTGCAGCTCGGGCGCCTGCTCGGGGGTGACCTCGCGGGCACCCATGCTGAAGGCCGCGATCCGGTCACTGAACCAGAACTGCGCGACGAACAGACCGCCCGCGATCACCAGGATGGTGGGCCACGAGCTCGGGAGAAGGGCCAGCAGGGCGCCCACGAAGACGACGTAGAGCAGCCCGATGAGGAACATGGTCGTCACCATGCGGGTGGTGAGTCCCTTGTCCGGGACATAGCGCGAACGAGACCGGCTCCCAGGCATCTGACCGCCCTCCAGTCGGAGCGCGGACGCAGCGCTCCTCACCTTCGATTGTGCAGCTTCCTCCCCACCGTGCGGACACTCCTGGCCCGGCCGGCCCGCGGCGCGGGTGCCCGGGGTGCCTGCCCCGGGCTACCCGCAGGACGTCTCGGCACTCGACGCCAAGGGCATGCGCGACATCCCCCACGTCGGCAGGTCGGTCGCCGACAAGGTCCTGGAGTACCTGCGGATCGGCCGCATGTCCATGGTCGACGAAGCCGGGGCGTTTACGGAGGCTCTCGTCGCCCTTCCGTACACGGCCGAGGTCATCGCCGGCTTCGTGATGTCTGTCGTCACCGGTGGTGTGTATGCCGTGGAGCCGGGCTCGCCCCGTCGTGGGGCGGGTGGGGCCGCACGTGGGCGATGACGAGGGCGACGTCGTCGTCGGCGTCGGGGTGTCGCAGCGAGGCCAGGAGCCGGCCGCAGGTCGCCTCCGGGGAGAGGCCGGGATCGGCGAGGAGGCTGAGGAGGAGGTCGAGGCGGTCGTCCAGGGGCTCGTCGCGGGTTTCGACGAGGCCGTCGGTGTACAGGACCAGCCGGTCACCGGGGATCAGGTCGAGGGCGGTGGTCTCGAAGTCGGCGCGGCCGAGGCCGCCCGTACCGAGCGGCACGCCGACGGGCAGCTCGAGCAGTTCGGGGGAGTGCCCGGACCGGACGATGACGGGGGGCGGGTGTCCGGCGAGGGCGACGCGGCAGCGGGAGCGGTGCGGGTCCCAGGTGGCGTAGACGCAGGTCGCGATGGGCTGGTCCAGTTCGGCGGTGATGTGGTCGAGGTGGCGCAGGACTTGGGCCGGATCGAGGCCGAGGTCCGCCAAAGTGCGGGTGGCCGTGCGCAGTTGGCCCATGGTGGCGGCGGCGTGGACACCGTGCCCCATGACGTCGCCGACCACGAGAGCGGTCTTGTCCATGGGCTGGGGGATCGCGTCGAACCAGTCGCCGCCGATCCCGCTGGCCGCTGCCGCGGGCTGGTAGCGGTAGGCGATCTGGAGGCCGGCGACCTGGGGCGGGGGATGCGGGAGGAGGTGGCGCTGAAGGGTCAGGGCGGTGTCGGCGGCGTGCTGGTACCAGCGGGCGTTGTCGATGGCGATGGCGGCCCGGGTGGCCAGCTCGCCGGCCAGGATGACGTCGTCGTGGTCGAAGGGGAGCGGATTGCGGGTGCGCAGGAGGCCGAGGGCACCGAGGACCTGTCCGCGGGCGGTCAGTGGAACCGCCAGGTAGGAGTGCGTGCCCTCCCGGGTGAGGAGTGCTGCAGCGGCCCCGTCGCGCGCGATGCGCGCCAGGTCCGGGGCTGTGAGGTGCGATACCAGGACGGGGCGCCCGGTGCTCACGCAGCGCGTGACCAGACGCTCGGCGGGATAGCTGGTCCGCCGGCCCACGGGGTCGGCGGCGCGGACGACGTCCGTCTCGTAGGAGGCCGCGACCGCCAGGGCCATGAAGAGGGTCTGTCCCGTCCCGGGGCCGGGTGCCGTGATGGCACTGCCTTCCAGGACGGAGTCGAGGACGTCCACGGAGGCGACGTCGGCCAGGTCGGTCACGACGAGGTCGGCGAGTTCGCGGGCCGTGCGCTCCAGGTCCAGGGTGGTCCCGACGGTCACCGATGCCCGGGCGATGAGATCCAGGCGCCTGCGGGCTTCGGCGGCCTCTCTGGCCGCGCGGTAGCTGTCGGTGACGTCCACCACCGACAGGGCGACGCCGATCACCCGCCCGCCGGGATCCTCCAGCCGGTAGTACGAGCCCGACCAGGCGTGGTCCTGGCCCGGGTCGGCCGGGGTGCGCCCGATGCCGTACTGGTCCAGCAGGGGTACGCCGGTGTCCAGCACCCGGCGCATGGAGGCTTCGATCACGTCGGTGTCCAGGAAGGGCAGCGCCTCGCGGGGCGTACGGCCCAGATGTTGCTCGGCGGACATGCCGTTGATCCGCTCCAGCGTCGGGTTCACGAGGACGTAGCGCAGGTCGGTGTCCAGTACCGCGAGCCCGAGCGGGGACTGCGCCACCAGCGGCACCGACAGCGCCAGGTCGCGCTCCACGCCGCGCAGAACGGCCTCGTCGCAGGCGATGCCGAGGGCGTAGACGCCTCCCCGCTCGTCCTGCAGCCGCATGTTGCGGAACTCCACCAGCCGCGTGGAACCGTCCTTGTGCCGCACGGGGAAGACTCCGGCCCAGGCGCCGCCACCGGCCATGACCTTGGCGAACAGCTCCACGACCAGGTCGACGTACTCCCTGGCGACGAGCAGTTCGGCGGCGTGGCTGCCCAGTGCATCCTTGGCGGACCAGCCGAACAGCTCCTGGGCCTGAGGGCTCCAGAGAGTGATCCGCCCCCGGGTGTCCAGGACCACCGCGGCCACGCTCAGGACGTCCAGCAGACCACCGGGCTCGGAGGGGACCACCCCTACTGAGCCGGGCTCCGCCCGGAACGCCTCGGACGTGACCACCACCGGACCTCCTTCACCCACTGCGGCAGACCTCGGACCCGACGGTCCGGACCCTCACCCGCCCGTCGGCCCTCCCCTCATCCTCCTCCCGCCCGGCCTGGTCGGCAGCCTCCGTCAGCGGCCGCCAGGCGGACCGGTCGCCGGCCCACCGAAACGGAGACCGGGGCGCGCATCGCACAGAACCGCATCTGTGGCCGATAGGGCCGATATGACAAACGTTTGCCAGCTGATGTTCTGATATGGCCTTGTGGATGCAAGATATTTGCATGCGGTTGCCGACATCGCACCTGCGTACGCAGGCGACGTGCGAGGGGTCGCTCGTCATCGTGCGCGCGACTCCGTGACAAGGAAGAGGAACGGCACCATGGGAGCACCCGACGGCATGGACGAAGAGCTGCGCGTCCTGGGTCTCGTCGAGGCACAGCGCAAGGCCGAACGCCTCTTCACCGAGGTCGAGGCCCGGGGCCTGGTCGCACCCGGGGCGGGCGAGAGGGAGGTCAGCGACAGGATCCGGGACCTCGCGAACGACATGTTCGGCACGACCAGGCACTGGCACAAGCGGATCGTCCGCTCCGGCCCGCACACGCTGTTCCCGTACAAGGAGAACCCGCCGGACCGGATCATCGGCGAGGACGACATCGCCTTCGCCGACTTCGGCCCGATCTTCGAGGAGTACGAGGCGGACTTCGGCCGCACCTTCGTCTTCGGCGACGACCCCGTCAAGCACCGTCTGCGCGACGACCTCGCAGAGGTCTTCACCGCCGGCCGGAGCGCCTTCCGGGCCGACCCACAGATCACCGGACGGCGGCTGTACGCGGAAGTCGAGCGCCTCGCCTCCAAGGCCGGCTGGGTCCTGGGAGGCTGGCACGCGGGTCACCTGGTCGGGGAGTTCCCGCACGAGAGCATCGACGGGGCCAGGACCGAGTCGTACGTCACCCCGGACAACGACACCCCGCTTCGCCGCACCGACCGCGCGGGCCGGCGCTGCCACTGGATCCTGGAGATCCACCTCGTCGACGAGCGGAACGGATTCGGCGGCTTCTACGAGCAGCTGCTCGACCTGGCGTGACGCATCCGTACGGCCGGTCGCGTGAGCCGAACGGAACATAGGCGTGGAAGATGGTGCGTTCGCGATCTCGTCCGCGTTCATCTCGGTGGCGGTCGCGATCGACGACTTCGGCGCCGCGGTGATCTGTCCGGCCGGGCGGCCTTCCCCGTAGGGCGCAAGGCAGCCGGCTGCCCTGAGCTACGGGCTTACTTGGTGCCGAGGCCGGCGTCGGAGACCTCGGGCTTGCCGGCGGCCTTGAGGACCTTGTTCAGGAGCGTCAGGTCGTAGATGCCGGCGAGGTCGGGCTGCTCGATGAGCTTGGCTTTGACCGCCCAGTCGGACTCCGTCTTCAGCGTGCCGGCGAGGGGGTCGTCGGTGACGAGGATGGACTGCCAGGCCGGGTCGATGACCTTCGCGTCGAGCGGCTTGCCGCCCTCGGCCGCCAGCTTCGCGTTGGCGGAGGCCTTGGCCTTGTCCGGGTTGGCGTTGATCCACTCGTTGGTCTTCACCGTGCCCTTGAGTACGGCCTCGACCACGTCCGCGTGCTCCTTGAGGAACTTCTGCGACACGATGACGTTCGTGATCACGAACTTCTTGTCGGGCCACAGGGCGGTCTCGTCGAGGAGGACGGACCCGCCGTCGGAGACGAGCTTGGAGGCCGTGGGCTCCGGCACCCAGGCGCCGTCGATCGAGCCCTGCTTGAAGGCGTCGGGGGTGACCTTGTTGTCCGTGCGGACGACCGAGACGTCGCCCTTGCCGGACTCGGGGTCGACCTTCCAGCCCTTCTCGGAGATCCAGTTGAGGAACGCGACGTCCTGCGTGTTCCCCTTCTGCGGGGTGGCGATCTTCTTGCCCTTGAGGTCGTCCAGGGTCTTGATCTTGTCCGGGTTCACGACGAGCTTGACGCCGCCCGAGGCGGAGCCGGAGATGATCCGCAGGTTCTGGCCCTTGGACTTCACGTAGCCGTTGATGGACGGCGAGGGGCCGATGAAGCCGATGTCGAGAGAGCCGCCGTTGAGGGCTTCGATCTCGGACGGACCGGCGTTGAAGGACTGCGGCTTGATCTTGGTGCCGTTCAGTTCCTTCTCGATCAGGCCCTCCTGGAGGCCGACCAGGGCGGTGGCGTGCGTCAGGTTCGGGAAGTACCCGATGCGGACCTCGGAGGCCGACAGCTTCTTGTCACCGGTGGCCGCGACCTCGGCCTTGTCGTCTTCCTTCTTCGCCTCGGAGCCGTAGCCGCAGGCGGTGAGCAGAAGGGGAAGTGCCGCTGTGACGGCGATGGCGCGCAGGGTGGTGAGCGGTCTTGCGGCAGACATGGAGGTGCCCTTTCACGGGATGGCGTTCAGGGAGGTACGGAGACGGGCGACGCGAAGCCATCGGCACACACGGCACCCACTCCCGGCCGACGGAGTGGGGCAGCGCCCGGTGATGCGCTACGCGTGGAGCGCGGACCTGCGAGCAGAGGGCCGGCGCATGCTGTCAGCCGCGCTGACAGATGGCGCTGGACGTACGGACCAGGTCGATGTGCCGGCGGGAGGTCAGAGGCAGCATCCGGCCTGCGTGGTGCGGTGTGCGCACGGCCGACCCCCTGAATTCCTAGTTTTCCCACCTGGTTGGTAGGCATATTGGCAGAGGCGGGCACCCGCCCCAAGAGGCTGACCGCATGATGGACGTCAAGGTCTCGTGATGTGAGAAGGCGCAGGTGGGGCGGGGGTCAGGGATTGGTCCAGGCCCCGGGGGTATCGGCCAGTGCCGATACGTCAGAGGGCAGGTCGGACGACGCGACGTCGGCGAGCGTCACGCCGTCGAGGATCTCGCGCACGTTGGCCCGCAGTGCGATCCACAGGGGGAGCAGCGACTGGGCGGGGCCGGTGTAGGACAGGTCCGGTGGACGGACCCCGCGCACCGAGACGAGCGGTCCGTCCACGACGCGGATGACGTCCGCGATGCTGATGGACTGGGCGGGCTTGGCCAGCCGGTAGCCGCCGTTGCCGCCGCGCCGGCTGAGGACGAGACCGCCTCGGCGCATGTCGTTCAGGATGCCTTCGAGGAACTTGTGCGGAATGTCCTGGGCGTCGGCGATGGCTTCGGCCTTCAGTGGCCCGTCATCCTGTGACGCGGCGAGCTGCAGTGCGGCACGTACCGCGTAGTCCGCCCTGGCTGAGATCCGCATGCGGACATTATCCCGTACGGCTTCGGCCGGCGTCCGTCGCGGGTGGCCGCCCGCTGCCGGGCAGGTACTCGTGCCCGGCAGCCGAGGGGCTGGGGTCGCGGAACCGCGTCCTGTGTGGCGCTCCGCGTCAACGGAAGGACGCCGCCACCGCGCGGTCGGATCCGTTGAGGTAGTGCTCGCCGATGGAGCGCAGGCGGTGCGCGACCGGGCGGTGGGCCGTCAGGACTCGGGCGTTGCGCCAGAAGCGGTCCAGGCCGGGCGCGTCGGCGAGTTCCAGCACCCGGGCGCTGATGTGCAGCGTGGCCTTCGAGGTCACGGTCTCGGCCGTGGCGACCAGGGCGGCGACGCCCGCGGGCTCCTCGGCATCGAGCTGCGCACCCGTGGCGAGGGCCTGCGCCATCACCTCCGTCGCCCGGTCGACCACGGCGGTGGCCGTCTGGGCGGCAGAGGCGAGTTCCCCGTACGTCAGCAGCAGGTCCGGGTCCTCACCGGGCAGCCGGTGTGCGCGGCCGCCCCTGCTGAGGTCGCGCGCTTCGGTGAGGGCGCCCTCGGCGATGCCGAGGCCGACGTGGCACAGGGCGAGCCGGAGCGCCGGCTCCGCGAGCGCGGTGAAGGGCGGGGTCGACTCCTCGTCGTGCGGCCGGCGGCCCAGCACCTGCCCGGGCGTGACCGCGACCCGGTCGAGGACGACCTCGCCCGCGCCGGCGACCCGCTGCCCGAGGCGGTCGAGGGCGGGTTCGACGGTCACGCCCCGTGCGCTGGGCGGGATCCGTACGACCAGGACGTCGCCGGTCGCGGTGCAGACGGCGTCCACCACGATCTGGTCCGCGGCGGCCACCGCCGTGTCCACGGACCGGCGCCCGTTCAGCACGTAGCCGGTGGTGCGCGGCCTCAGTGTGAGGTCCGGTCCATCGGCGTAGTCGTTGGGCGCGGGCGCGTGGACCGCGCCGGTCCACAGCCACTGCTCGCGCACCGACTCCTCTTCGAGGGCGGTCGCGTGGTGGTGACCCGCGTAGAAGCGTCCGCTCCACGCGTGGACGTAGTGGCGGGCGAGTACGTCGCCGACGGAGCTGTCCGCCGAGGCGATCTCCCGTATGACGGCGCATCCGGTACGCCAGTCCGCCCCGCGGCCGGGCCCGGGCGGGGTGAGCGCCGCCGGCAGGCCGGCCTCGCGCAGCCGGGCCGTCTCGTCGGTCGGCGGCTTGCCCGCCTGATCGCGGACGATGGCGTCCGCACCGAGGTCGTCCGCCACATCGCGGGCGGTACGCAGGAGCGCGCGGCGCCGCTCGTCGGCGGACCGGCCGCCGGCGGGGCTCGGTGTCTTCGGCGTGGGCGTCACCGGCAGGCCCGAGCGCCGCTGCGTGGCGTGGGGTCTGGGCGGACAGCGGTGCCGGGGGGGATGGCGGTGGTCATGTCGGCTACTCCGGAACGTTGTTGGGTGGCGTCGGCCGGCTGCCGAATCCCCACCTTTCCCATCGGATTGATAGGGATACTCGCCCGAAGTGGCCTTCCCGGCAAGGGCATGACCGAATGGTGGACCATTCGATCTCGGGATGAAAGACGATGCAGGTCGGCGGCCGGCCTGTGGGCGGCGCGGCCGGATCCTCGGTCAGGGAGTGCCCGAACGCGGGGAGTTCGCCCGGTGCGATGCCTGCCGGTGCCCCGAGGATGCGTCGGACATGCGCCGAGGCGGAGATCCACCCCTCGACCCCGTGGTCGCTCCGCCGACCGGATCCCCCGACTGCGAACGACGGCCCGGTTCATTTCACCGGAAGGCGTTGTGTGTACGGCGGATGAAATTGCCACACGCTTCCGCGGATACCGATATCAGGGCCGTTGACAGCCCTTCTCCAGGCTGCCTAGCTTACGCCGCAGACAACGACATCAGCGGCCTCTTCTGTCCGGCATGACGGCTGCTTTTCGATTCTTCGATTCATCGAATGCTGCTGGAGTGTCCTTGACCGAATCACTCGTCCTCACCGCACCCTCCGCGCCCTCCGGACGGCCGGCGCCGGCGCAGCGGGTCCTCCCGCTCCGCCGGCCCGGGCGGTGGATCGCCACCGCCGTGGTGCTGGTGCTGGTCTCCCAGGCCGCCCACGGGCTGCTCACCAACCCCTTCTACCAGTGGGACCGCTTCGCGTACTGGTCCGTCCGTCCGGTCATCCTGGAGGGCCTGTCCATCACCCTCCAAGTGGCCGCGTACAGCGCGGTCCTGGGCCTCGCGGGCGGCATCCTGCTCGCCCTCGGCAGGCTTTCCGCGAACCCCGTACTGCGGTCGGTGAGCTGGACGTACGTCTGGCTGCTGCGCTCGGTGCCGCTGATCGTGGTCCTGCTCTTCCTCTACAACCTCAGTGCCCTCTACCCCACCCTGAGCGTCGGGGTGCCCTTCGGGCCCGCCTTCTTCACCTTCGACGAGTCGCGGCTGGCCACCGACATCGTCGTGGCGGTCGTCGGACTGAGCCTGAGCGAAGCGGCGTACGCGGCCGAGGTGGTACGGGCCGGTGTGCTCTCCGTCGACCAGGGCCAGCACGAGGCGGCGGCCGCGCTGGGGCTGCCCAAGCGCTACCAGTTCGCCCGGATCGTCTTCCCCCAGGCGCTGCGCTCCATCGTCCCCGCCTACGTCAACCAGCTGATCGGGCTGGTCAAGGCCACCTCGCTGGTCTTCTACGTATCGCTGCTCGACCTCTTCGGCTCGGTGCAGAGCCTGGGCAGCACCTATCCGGGCGACGTGGTGCCGCTGCTGCTGGTGGCCACCTTCTGGTACGTGGTCCTCACCAGCGTCGTCTCGGTCATCCAGTTCTACGTCGAGCGGTACTACGCGCGCGGCGCGCTGCGCACCGTACCGCCCACCCCCCTGCAGCGGGCCCGGACGGGCCTGCGCGAGCTCCGGGACCGCTTCCGGAAGGAGACGGCACGATGACCACCGCCACGCGGGCCGCCGCGATCGAGGTCCACGACGTGCACAAGTGGTACGGCGGCCAGCAGGTCCTGGACGGGGTGAGCCTGACGCTGCGGCCGGGCACGGTCACCGCGATCCTGGGCCGGTCCGGTTCCGGCAAATCCACCTTGCTGCGGGTCATCAACCACCTGGAGAAGCCCGAGGCCGGATACGTCAGCGTGGGCGGCGAGCTGATCGGCGTACAGCGGCACGGCGGGCGGCTGAAGGAGCTGGGCGAGCGGGCGATCCTCGCCCAGCGCGGCCGGATCGGCTTCGTCTTCCAGAACTTCAACCTCTTCCCGCACTTGACCGTGCTGGACAACGTCGCCGCGGCCCCGGTGGCGACCGGCAGACTGCCGCGGCCGCAGGCCCGCGCCCTGGCACGCGAACTCCTGGAGCGCGTCGGGCTCGGCGACCGGACCGGCGCCTATCCGCGGCAGCTGTCCGGCGGCCAGCAGCAGCGCGTGGCCATCGCCCGCGCCCTCGCGCTGCGGCCCGGCGTCATCCTCTTCGACGAACCCACCTCCGCGCTCGACCCCGAACTCGTCGGCGAGGTGCTGTCCGTGATCAAGGACCTGGCCACCGGCGGCACCACGCTGGTCATCGTCACGCACGAGATCGGCTTCGCCCGCGAGGTCGCCGACGAGGTCGTCTTCCTCGACGGCGGCCGCATCGTCGAACAGGGCACGCCCGAGCAGGTGCTGGACCGGCCCGCCCATGCCCGTACGCGGGAGTTCCTGAGCAGGGTGCTCTGATTCCCCCGCGCCTCCGCCCCATCACGCCCCGCCCCCCTTCCCGAACCGAAAAGGAACACGATGCGACGCCGGCCCTCCCTGCGCACCAGATTCGCCCGCGGCCTCGGCGCCGCCACCGCCGGCGTGGCGCTCGCCTCCTGCCTCACCGCGTGCGGAGGCGATGCCGAGGCCACCGGGGCGGGCGGGGACGTGGTCACCGTCGGCGCGGTGTCCAACGGCGCCGCCCGGCAGACCGAACTGACCGTCCCCGCCGTGGAGGCCCTGCGCGCACAGCTGCCGGCGGCCGTCCGTGAACGGGGTGAACTCGTCATCGGCGTGGGCGCGCTGCCCGCCGGCTTCCCGCCGCTGGCGTACGTCGGCACCGACCAGAAGACCCTGACCGGCGCGGAACCGGACCTCGGCCGACTGGTGGCCGCCGCGCTCGGGCTCAAGCCGGTGGTGAAGAACTCCACCTGGGAGAACGTCTTCCTCGGTGTCGACAGCGGCAAGGTCGACGTCGCCTTCACGAACGTCACGGTCACCGAGGAGCGCAAGAAGAAGTACGAGTTCGCCTCCTACCGGCAGGACAACCTGGCCTTCGAGGTCCTGAAGGACAACCCCTGGAACTTCGGCAACGACTTCCACAGCCTCGCGGGCAAGACGGTGGCGGTCAGTTCGGGCACCAACCAGGAGAAGATCCTGCTGGAGTGGCAGAAGAAGCTGCAAGCGGAGGGCAAGGACCTCACCGTCAAGTACTTCCCCGACGCCAACAGCACCGTCCTGGCGCTGAGCGGCAAGAAGATCGACCTCAGCTTCGGCCCGAACCCGTCCATCGCCTACCACATCACCCAGAGCGCGAGCGGCAACGCTCCCACGCGCAGCGCGGGTTCCTTCTCCGGGGCCGGCGAGTCGCTCCAGGGTCTGATCGCCGCGACCGCGAAGAAGGACAGCGGGCTCGCCAGGCCGGTGGCCGAGGCGATCAACCATCTGATCAAGAACGGCCAGTACGCGCAGCTGCTCGCCGCCTGGAACCTGTCCAACGAGACCGTCACCGCCTCGGAGATCGACCCGCCGGGCCTGCCGGCGACCAACTCCTGAATCCCCGGCCCCCGGGCCGCGCCACGGACGGAGAGCCCGCCCATGAGCACGAACGCAGGTCCCTGCACGAGTACGCGTACCGGCACGCGTACGAGCCCGGACACCGTGGTGTCCCCGCACGTCCTCGACAACCCCGCCTGGGCCTCGCTGTCCGGCGCGCACGCCGCCTTCGCCGAGCGGGCGGCCCGTCCCGGGCCCGGCCTCTCCTCCTCCCGCGCCGCCCGCTATCCGTCGGACGTCTCGCCGTTCGCCGCCCTCGCGGACCCGGCCGACCCGGACTCGTGGGCCGACCTGCACAGGCTGGTCGGCGACGGCGGGACCGCCGCGCTCGCCGGCGTACTGACACCGCCCGACGGCTGGGAGACCGTCGGCTCGGTCCCCGGCGTCCAGCTGGTCGACACCTCGCTGTGCGCCGAACCCGCCCCCGAGGCGGTCAGGCTCGGCCCCCGTGACGTACCCGAGATCCTCGGCCTGATCGAGCTCACCAAGCCCGGTCCGTTCCTGCCCCGCACCGTCGAGCTGGGCACGTACCTCGGCATCCGGCACCGCGGCCGGCTGGTCGCGATGGCCGGGGAGCGGCTGCGGCCGCCGGGCTGGACCGAGATCAGCGCGGTGTGCACCCATCCCGACCACCGGGGCGGGGGGCTGGCGACGCGGCTGGTCCGCGCCGTCGCCGCGGGCATCCGGGAGCGCGGCGACGTCCCGTTCCTCCACACCGCCGCGAGCAACACCAACGCGATCCGGCTGTACGAGTCGATCGGCTTCACCCTGCGCCGCCGCCCGTCCTTCATGGCGGTCCGCGCGCCCTGCAATACCGCTGCCAACTTCTCTTAATATTACGGTCATTGTATGGCGCCGCTATCGGGCGTAGCGTTTCGAAGAGATATTGATGACGGGCATCTTCCCCGCCCTCCGGTACGCCCCCACATTCGCGACGCACATCGGCCTCCTTTTCGCACGGCCGATCAGGAAGGCGTAATTCGACGTGTCCGCATTCCCGCCCGCATCCGCATTCACATCGGCATCTTCCGAAGCGCTGCACCTCGCCGTCGCGCTCGACGGCGCGGGCCGGCACCCTGCCGCCTGGCGTGAGCCGGGTGCCAGGCCCGGCGAACTCTTCACGGCCCGCTACTGGGCCGAAGCGGTCGCCGAGGCCGAAGCCGGACTGCTCGACTTCGTCACCTTCGAGGACGCCCTCGCCCTCCAGTCGTCGTCGGCGGACGGGCCCGACGGGCGCACGGACCAGGTCCGCGGGCGGCTGGACGCGGTACTCACCGCCGCCCGCGTCGCACCCCTGACCCGGCACATCGGGCTGGTCCCGACCGTGACCGCCACCCACACCGAGCCCTTCCACATATCCAAGGCGATCGCCACCCTGGACCACGTCAGCCGCGGACGTGCGGGCCTGCGCGTCCAGGTGTCACAACTGGCCTACGAGGCGCGGCACTTCGGACGCCGAGCGGTCCCGCTCCCCGATGCGGAGTCCTACGAGGAGGCCGCCGACCACATCGAGGTGATCCGGCGGCTGTGGGACAGCTGGGACGACGACGCCGAGATCCGGGACGTGGCCACCGGCCGGTTCGTCGACCGCGACAAACTGCACTACATCGACTTCGAGGGCCGTCACTTCAGCGTCAGGGGGCCGTCGATCACCCCCCGCCCGCCGCAGGGACAACCCGTCATCACCGCTGCCACCGCAGCGAGCGCCGCCGGCGCGCCGGACGGCGGCAGCGCGGCGTACGGCCTCATCGCCCGGTCCACGGATGTCGGGTACGTCGCCGCGCGCGACACCGACGGGGCCCGCGCCGCCGTCACGGAGATCCGGCAGGCCCGGGAATCGGCCGGGCTCGCGGCGCAGCCGCTGCACCTCTTCGCCGACCTCACCGTGTTCCTGGACGAGGACGCCCCGGCGGCCGACGCGCGCCGCAGCCGCCTGGACGCGCTCGCGGGCGCCCCGTACAGCAGTGACACGGCGATCTTCACCGGGACCTCCGCGCAACTGGCGGACCTGCTCCAGGACTGGCGGACGGCAGGCCTGTCGGGCTTCCGGCTGCGGCCGGGAACGATCGCCCACGACCTGCCCGCCATCACCCGTGGGCTGGTACCGGAGCTCCAGCGGCGCGGGGTCTTCCGCCGCGCGTACGAGGCGGACACCCTGCGCGGACTGCTGGGCCTGGAGCGCCCGGGCGGCCGCTACGCCGCCCACCCCGCCGCCTGATCCCGGACCCGGAAGGACCCACCATGAGCACCAAGCCGCTCAAGCAGATCCATCTCGCGGCCCATTTCCCCGGCGTCAACAACACCACCGTATGGAGTGACCCGGCCGCCGGCAGCCACATCGACTTCGACTCGTTCGTCCACTTCGCGCGGACCGCCGAACGGGCCAAGTTCGACTTCCTCTTCCTCGCCGAGGGCCTCAGGCTGCGCGAACAGGGCGGGCAGATCTACGACTTGGACGTGGTCGGACGGCCCGACACCTTCACCGTGCTCGCGGCCCTGGCAGCCGTCACCGAGTGCCTGGGGCTGACCGGAACGATCAACTCCACCTTCAACGAGCCCTACGAGGTGGCCCGCCAGTTCGCCTCGCTGGACCACCTCTCCGAGGGCCGGGCCGCCTGGAACGTCGTCACCTCCTGGGACGCCTTCACCGGTGAGAACTTCCGGCGGGGCGGGTTCCTGCCGCGCGAGGAGCGCTACTCCCGCGCGAAGGAGTTCCTGGCGACCGCGACCGAGCTGTTCGACGCCTGGGACGGCACCGAGATCCTCGCCGACCCCGAGTCGGGCGCCTTCCTGCGGGACGCGCGGGCCGGGGCCTTCGCCCACCAGGGGCGGCACTTCGACATCGAGGGCCACTTCAACGTGCCGCGCAGCCCCCAGGGCCGACCGGTGATCTTCCAGGCGGGTGACTCCGATGAGGGCCGCGAGTTCGCCGCCTCCAGTGCCGACGCGATCTTCGGCCGGTACGGGACGCTCGACGAGGGCCGGGAGTTCTACGCCGACGTCAAGGGCCGCCTGCCCAAGTACGGGCGTTCCCCGGACCAGCTGAAGATCCTGCCCGCGGCCACCTTCGTACTCGGTGACACCGACGCCGAGGCGCACGAGACCGCGCACGAGGTCCGCCGCCTCCAGGTCAGCGGGCAGACCGCGATCAAGTACCTGGAGCACGTCTGGAACCGGGACCTGTCCGCCTACGACCCGGACGGCCCGCTGCCCACCGTCGACCCCGAGGTCGGTGAGAACACGATCGCCCTCGGCCGGGCGAGCGTCCGCCAGTTCCGCGACCCGCTCGAAACCGCCCGGCAGTGGCGCGAGCTCGCAGAGGCCAAGAACCTGTCCATCCGCGAGCTCGTCATCGCGACCACCTCCCGCCAGACCTTCGTCGGCTCCGCCGCCACGGTCGCCGAGTCGATCAACGACCTGGTGCAGGCGGACGCGGCCGACGGGTTCATCCTGGTTCCCCACATCACGCCGGGCGGCCTGGACGGATTCGCGGACACCGTCGTCCCGTTGCTCCAGGAACGCGGCGTCTTCCGCGCCGAGTACGAGGGCACCACCCTGCGCGAGCACCTCGGGCTCTGCGTCCCCGGCGTCGAAGCGGCGGCCCCGAAGGTGACGGCCCCGTGAAGTTCCTGGCCATCACCCTGATCACGGACTCCGCGGATCCGGTGACGGGAGCCCCCACACCCACCCGTGAACGGTTCCGCGAGGTGGTCGCCGCCGCGCTGCTCGCGGAGGAGCTCGGCTTCGACGGCTTCGGGGTCGGCGAGCGCCACGAGCGGCCGTTCCTGTCCTCCTCACCGCCCGTGGTGCTCAGCCACATCGCCGCTCTGACCCGCCGGATCCGGCTGTTCACCGCCGTGACCACCCTGAGCCTGCTGGATCCGGTGCGGGCGTACGAGGACTACGCGACGCTCGACCACCTTTCCGACGGCCGCCTGGAGCTGATGATCGGCAAGGGCAACGGCACGGCCCAGCGCGAGCTGTTCCACGTGACCCCCGAGGACCAGTGGGAGCGCAACACCGAGGGCTACGAACTGTTCCGGCGCATCTGGCGCGAGGACAAGGTGACCGCCGAGCCGCGCTTCCGCCCCGCGCTGGCCGGCGCCGAGGTGCTGCCGAGGCCCTTCCAGCCGGCCCTGCGGGTCTGGCACGGCAGTGCGACCAGCCGGGAGTCCGTCGATCTCGCGGCGCGCTACGGAGACCCGCTCTTCTCGGCGAACGTCACCCACCCGATCGGCCCGTACGCCGAACTGATCCGCCACTACCGGGAGCGCTGGGAGCACTACGGGCGCGATCCGGCGCACGCCGTCGTGGGTGCGGGCACGGCCGGCTACCACGCGGCCCCCACCTCGCAGCAGGCGGTGGCGGCGTACCGGCCGGCGTTCGCCCGGTACCTCGCCTTCCACAAGCAGCAGGGTCTGGATCCCGTCTTTCCGACGCTGGAGGACTTCATCGAGCGCAGCTCGGCGCTCGTGGGCAGCCCCCAGCAGGTGATCGAGAAGGTCCACCGCTACCACGAGGCCTTCGGTCACACGGCCCTGCACCTCCAGGCGGAGCCCGGCGGGCTCACCCCCGCGGAGCACCGCGCCTCCCTCGAACTCTTCCAGTCGCAGATCGCCCCGGTGCTGCGCCGCGACATCCCCGACCCCGCCTTCCCCGACGTCCAATGAACGCAGGGCCGCACCGGTTGTGCGTGTCGTGTACGCCCTGACCCGCGGGCGAGCCTGATCCGCCCATCATGGCGGGATGATGCCGTCTCCGGTGGAACCGCTTCTTCCCCCGCACCGGCGCCCCTCGACGGTGGCGCGAAACCTCGGCAGGGCGGTGTCCGCCATGGTGCTGGCCGTCTCGCTGTCCACGCTCACCGCCGTGTGCGGTCATCAGTCCGCGGCCGACGCCGTGCCCTTGCCGGCCGGCACCGTCTCCGGGCCATCCGTGTCCGGCCCGGCCGACGCGCAAGGCGCCGACGCGCAAGGCGCCGACGCGCCGGGCATCGAGTCGCGCCTGGTGCACCTCGCGCCCACCTCGCCCTCCGCGGACCGGATCCGCACGGTGATCACCGACGAGCGGGAACTGGCCCGCTTCCCCGGCTGGTTCACCGCGGTCGACGCGAGGACGGCACGCGACATCGCCGTCCAGACCGCCGGAACCGATTTCTCGAAATCCGTCCTGGTCGGCTGGGTCCAGGACACCGGCTGTGCCACGGCGACCGGCGCAGCGCTCGACCGTGTGGGTGACCGGCTGGAGCTGAGGATGACCACGACGACACCCCCTGCGCAGTGCGCCGCGGGAACCCAGGCCGCCGTGGTGTTCGAGGTGGCGCAGTCCGCGATGCCCGCCCGTCCCACCTTTGGCGCTGACCATGCCGACCCGCCCGGTCCCGGCACCACGGCCGCCTTCACGTACCTGAACCCGGGCACGGCGCCCCACGACGACCCGGCGGGCACCGAGGTCACCCAGGACGCCCGGCTCGCGGCCTTCCTGTCACAGCTGCCGGCCGAGGACGCCTCAGCGGTACGCGACCAGCTCGCCGCGCATCCGGCGCGGGAGGGCGAGCGGCGCTTCGGATACGTCCTGTCCGGCTGCCGGGCAACCGGCGTCAACCTGCTGATCAGCCCCGAAGACGAGACCTCGGCTGTCGCGATGTCGGCTGTGCTGACGGGCGGTGAGAGCGCCCGCTGCATCAAGGCGGAGTACTTCGCGGCCGTCATCTCGGTGCCCGCACACCTGGTACCGCGGCCGATCGCCCGGACGGCAGTGGCGTAGTCGCGGCAGGGCGGCGGTTCGGCCGCGCACGAGTGGACGGGGGCGGGCAGTGAACACAGGGGCGTTCGAGGAGATCACCACCGAGGGGGAGCTGCGCGAGCTGCTCGGCGAACCCACCCCCGTGGCCCTCGGCAAGGAACTGCGGACCCTCCACGACCACCACAGGCAGTGGGTCGCGCGGTCCCCGCTCTGCCTGTCTGCGGATCACGGAGACCCGCGCGGCCCAGGAGTACGGCGCCCGGCCGGCGCCGGGGTCTTCGGATTGCTCCATCCGGATGAGGTGGAACGGCAGCCGGGTGATTCCTGACCGGGACGATGTGCCGCGCGGCAGAAGTGGGGTGGGCACGAGGGCGCCCTGTCCGGGAGCGCTTCAGCCGATCGAGGAGGTACGGCGCACCGTGTGTGGAATCGTCGCCGCTGTCGGCGACATCGATGTCCGGCTGTGCCGCGAGATGCTGAACCGGATCGAGCACCGCGGCCCGGACGACACCGGAGAGGTCCACCGGGGGGACGTCTGGCTGGGCCATCAGCGGTTGTCCATCATGGATGTGGACGGTGGCCACCAGCCCCTCGCCGAGCGGGGCGGCACGTCCTGTCTCGTTGCCAACGGTGAGATCTACAACCACCGGCAGATCAGGGCGGAGCTCGGTGCGGAACTGTTCTGTACGGGCTCGGACAGCGAGGCGGCGCTGCACGCGCTGCTGGTGGACGGCCCGGCCGGGCTCACCCGCCTGCGGGGCATGTTCGCACTCGCCCACATCGACGAGAAGGGTGCCTTTCTGGCCGCACGGGACTCGCTCGGCGTGAAGCCGCTGTACTGGGCGCGCGGCAATGGACGCACGCTGTTCGCCAGCGAGCTGCGTGCCTTCGATCCGGCAGACCGGCCACTGGTG